>DASUHV010000128.1:0-3247 GCA_036273355.1 Gaiellales bacterium | reverse complement strand
CGTGACCGACCAGGACGTCTTCGATCAGCTCGCCGCCGCAAGCGCGCTCACGAGCTTCGCGGCGCACGGCCACGGCGTCGTGTTGGGCGGCCAGACGCACTGGACGAGCGGCGGCCTGTGGACGCAGCAGAGCGCGATCGGATCCGCGGGCAGCAACTGGGCAACCAGTTGGAGCCCCCTGGCGTACGTCGACCCGCCCGCGCTCGAGGGCGGCACGCTCAAGGCAAGCAGCGTGCAGCCGCACTTCCTGACCCAGAATCTGACCTCGTTTCACGTCCACGGGATGGGCTCGGGCACCGTATCCATCCAACCGGCAATGGGATGGACCGACGCGGTGCTGGCGTCGCTTCAGCCGACGACCGCCTATGACTACGGTGGAGTGGGCCAGTCGCTGCTCGCGGTCCATTGGGAGACCAGAGACTTTCCAGGCCGGGTGGTCGACCTCGGCTTCAACCCCTGGTCGACCGGCGTCGCCAGCGGCGGCGGCGGATACGACCCGGCCGAGTCGCCTCAGGCCGCGCCCCTTATCGCCCGGGCGCTGTGGTGGGCCACCGACCGGATCCCGCCCACCCGCACGCACTTCACGTCGAAGCCGCCCAGCCCCAGCAGGTTCGCCACCGTCAGCTTCTCGCTGGCGGCGCGGGACGCCGACCCGGCATCCGCCTTCTCGACGCTTCGCTTCCAGTACCGCGTCGGCAACGGCCGCTGGAAGATGGCCACGGGTGGCAGCTCGTTCGTGCTCTACCACCTGCGTCCCGGTCACCGCTACCGGGTGCGGGCACGCGCCGTGGACTTCGCCGGAAACAAGGACGCGAAGCCGGCCAGCTACACGTTCCGGCTGAGCTCGAGCGCGTACGGCTGAGCCCGGGTCACTCCCATTCGATGGTCGACGGCGGCTTGCTGGAGATGTCCAGCGCCACCCGGTTGACCCCGGCGATCTCGTTGATGATGCGGCTCGAGATCCGCTCCAGCAGGTCGTAGGGCAGCCGCGCCCAGTCGGCCGTCATCGCATCCTCGGAGCTGACCGCGCGGATCACGATCGGATAGGCGTACGTGCGCGAGTCGCCCTGCACGCCCACGCTCCGGATCGCGGGTAGCACGGCGAACGTCTGCCACAGCTCGTGGTAGAGCCCGGCCCGCCGGATCTCCTCAAGCAGCACCGCGTCGGCCTCGCGCAGCACCTCCAGCCGCTCACGCGTGACGTCGCCGATGATGCGGATAGCGAGGCCCGGCCCCGGAAACGGCTGGCGCCACACCATGCGCTCGGGCAGACCCAGCTCGACGCCCACCCTCCGCACCTCGTCCTTGAAGATCATGCGCAGCGGCTCCACCAGGTCGAAGTCCATGTCCTCGGGCAGGCCACCCACGTTGTGGTGGGACTTGATCTTGGCCGCCGTGCGGCTGCCGGACTCGATCACGTCCGAGTAGAGCGTGCCCTGCACCAGGTGCCGGATGTCGCCGAGCTTCTGCGCCTCGTCCTCGAACAGCCGGATGAACTCCTCGCCGATGATGCGGCGCTTCGTCTCGGGGTCGGAGACGCCGGCCAGCTTGTCGAGAAACCGGTCCTGCGCCTGCACGTGCACGAGCGGGACGTGGAAGTGCTCCTCAAACGCCTCCACCACCTGCTCGGCCTCGTCCTTGCGGAGCAGGCCGTGGTCGACGAACACGCAGGTGAGCTGATCGCCCACCGCCTTGTGCACCAGCAGCGCGGCCACGGCCGAGTCGACGCCGCCCGAGAGCGCGCAGATCACCTGGTCGTCGCCGACCTGCTCGCGGATCAGGGCCACCTGCTCCTCGATGAACTGCAACGGCGTCCAGGTGGGCGGCGCCTGGCAGGCCTCCAGCACGAACTGCCCGAGCATCTCGGTGCCGTGCGGGGTGTGCGCGACCTCGGGGTGGAACTGCACGGCGAAGAACCCGCGCTCCCGGTCCTCCATCGCGGCGATCGTGGTGGTCTGCGTCACGGCCGTCACGGTGAACCCGGGCGGGGTGCGAACGACGCTGTCGCGGTGGCTCATCCAGCAGGACTGCTCGGCGGCGATGTCGCCGAATAGCAGGCTGCCCTCGGCCAGGGATACGGGCGTCTTGCCGAACTCGCCGAGGCCGGTGTTCCCGACCTCGCCGCCCAGCGCCGCCGCCATCGCCTGCATGCCGTAGCAGATGCCCAGCACCGGCACGCCCAGCGCGAACAGCTCCGGGTCGACCGACGGCGCCCCCGGCTCGTAGATCGACGCCGGGCCGCCGGACAGCACGATCCCGATCGGATCGCGGGCCGCGATCTCGGCCACCGGCATGTCGTGGGGGACGATCTCGGAGTAGACACGGCTCTCGCGGATCCGCCGCGCGATCAGCTGCGCGTACTGCGCGCCGAAGTCGATCACGAGCACCGGCCGGTGAGGAGCGGGCGAACCGGCCAGCGCCGCGCCCGCCTGCTCAGCCCGCGTCCGGTGCTCGGTCAACGGCTCATCCCGATCGCCTGCTCCCGCTGCAGCTTCTTGCCCTCGGTCTGGAGCGCCGGCGCGAACATGATCTCGGCCTTCTGGAAGGCCTGGATCGTGTCGTAGCCGGTGGTGGCCATCGACGTGCGAAGCGCGCCCATCAGGTTGAGCGTGCCGTCGTTCTCACGAGCCGGGCCGGTCACGATCTCCTGGAGCGTGGCGACCTGGTCGGTCTTGACCCGCGCGCCGCGCGGCAGGCTGGGGTGGAACGTGGCCATTCCCCAGTGGTAGCCGTGGCCGGGCGCCTCGTTGGCGCGAGCCAGCGGCGAGCCGACCATCACGGCATCGGCGCCGCAGGCGATCGCCTTGGAGATGTCGCCGCCGGTGCGCATGCCGCCGTCGGCGATCACGTTCACGTATTGGCCGGTCTCGAGCAGGTGCTGGACGCGGGCCGCCGCGGCATCGGCGATGGCCGTGGCCTGCGGAACGCCCACCCCGAGCACGCCGCGGGTGGTGCAGGCGGCGCCCGGCCCGACTCCGACCAGCACGCCGGCGGCGCCGGTGCGCATCAGGTGCAGCGCGGCCTGGTAAGAGGCGCATCCGCCCACGATCACCGGCACCGGCATCGTGGCGATGAACTCCTTCAGGTTGAGCGGCTCGACCACGGTCGAGACGTGCTCGGCCGAGACCACGGTGCCCTGGATCACGAGCACGTCCAGCCCGGCGTCGAGCGCCAGCTGCCAGTGCTCGCGGACGCGCTGCGGCGTCAGCGACGCCGCAGCCATCACGCCGGCGTCCTTGATCTGCTT
>DASUHV010000127.1:0-17463 GCA_036273355.1 Gaiellales bacterium | reverse complement strand
GCGGCACCGGCGCGCCCGGCGGCGAAGTCCGGCGTCCATAGCGTCATGACGGCGGACGCGTCGTGGGCGTTGAGCGCGTCGACGTACCCCAGCGCCGCGTCCTGGGCGGCCAGCTTGGTGGCGAGGCGTGCGAGCCGGCCGGTATCGCCGGCCGCCTCCAGCGCGCCGCGGTCGATCAGCGTGAACAGGCGCTCGTCCTCGACCAGCGGATGCCCGGCCCGCGTCCACTGCTGCTCGACGACGTAGGCCGGATAGGCGGCGCCCGGCGTGGTGGTGTGCAGCATGGTGTGGCGGCCCAGGAGGCCGAGCGGGCGTGCGGCAACGGCGTGCTCGGCCAGCGGAGCCAGCTCCTCGGCGGCGGCTCGCCCCCACAGCTCCTCCGTCGTGAGGGCGCGCAGGGCATCGATGTCGTGCGCGACCAGCGCGTCGCAGACGGCCTCGGCTCCGGCCCACAGCGTGCGATCTTCGACGCCCTGCACCGCGGCAGGATCGCACATGTCGATTTCGGCACGCGCCCGTTCGTCATAGGATCGAGGCGGCGACCCACGCCGCCAACGAACGAATGGAGGAAGCGGTGCAGTATGTGCTCTTGATCTACAGGGATCCGGCCGCTGCCGAGGGGATGTCCGAGGAGGACGGCCGCGCGATGATGGCCGAGTACTTCGAGTACACCGAGGGGCTGCGCCGGTCCGGCGCCTACGTCTCGGGCGAGCCGCTGGAGTCGGTGCAGACGGCGACCACGGTGCGGCAGCGTGACGGCCAGCAGGTGATCAGCGACGGGCCGTTCGCGGAAACGCGCGAGGTGCTGGGCGGGTTCTACGTGCTCGAGTGCGACTCGCTCGACCAGGCGCTGGAGCACGCCGGGCGCTGCCCGGGGGCCCGCTACGGCTCGATCGAGGTGCGGCCCGTGATGGTGATGCCGGCCACAGCGTGACCTCGGAGGCGGCGGCAGTCGACCGGGTGTTCCGGTCAGAGTTCGGGCGTGCCGTCGCGCTGCTTGCCCGCGTCCTCGGCGACATCGGACTCGCCGAGGACGCGGTCCAGGATGCGTACGTGGCCGCGCTGCGCCGCTGGCCGGCCGACGGGGTTCCCGACAACCCGCGGGCGTGGATCGTGGCGGTGGCGCGGAACAGGGCGATCGACCGGCTGCGGCGAGACCGGGTGCTGGAACGGCACACGGAGGAGCTGACCCGGCGGGCGGAGGACGAGATGAACCGGTACGACGAGAGCGCGGACGACGACACCATCCCCGACGAGCGGCTGCGGCTGATCTTCACCTGCTGCCACCCGGCGCTGGCGACCGAGGCGCAGGTGGCGCTGACGCTGCGGCTGGTGGCGGGGCTGACGGTGCCGGAGATCGCGCGGGCGCTGCTGGCGGCGGAGCCGACGATCGCGCAGCGGCTGGTGCGGGCCAAGCACAAGGTGCGGGCGGCCGGGATCCCGGTGCGGGTGCCGCCCGACGATCAGCTGACCGATCGGCTGGCGAGCACGCTGGCGGTGGTCTACCTGATCTTCAACGAGGGCTACGTGGCCACGTCGGGGCCGCAGCTGCGGCGGGACGACCTGGCGGGCGAGGCGATCCGGCTGGGGCGCGTGATCAGCACGCTGATGCCGGATGAGCCCGAGGCGACCGGGCTGCTCGCGCTGATGCTGCTGCAGCACTCGCGGCGCGATGCCCGCACCGACGCCGAGGGCGAGGTGGTGCTGATCGGCCGGCAGGACCGGGCGCAGTGGCACAACGACGAGATCGCGGAGGGGGTCGCGCTGACGGAGCGGGCGCTGCGCATGACGCGCACGCCCGGGCGCTACGCGCTGGAGGCGGCGATCGCGGCGGTTCACGCTCAGGCGGCCACCGCGGAGGACACCGACTGGTGGCAGATCGCAGCGCTGTACGAGATGCTGCTGAGGGTGTCGCCGTCTCCGATGGCGGCGCTCAGCCGGTCGGTTGCGGTGTCGATGGCGCAGGGACCGGCGGCCGGGCTGGCGCTGGCGGACACGATCGCCGCCGAGGGCTCGCTCGCGCACAGCCACCTGCTGCACGCGACCCGGGCCGACATGCTGGGCAGGCTGGGGCGCTCCCAGGAGGCGGCCGCGGCCTACCGCACGGCGATCGAGCAGGCCGGCAACGAGGCCGAGCGCCGGCTGCTGCAGCGCAAGCTGGCCGATCTCCCCGAGCCGTCACAACCGCGCACGACCCGGTAACGCCCCGCCCGGCCGGCACCCCCAGATCCGCCGTGTGCGTGACTCCGGCAAGGTTGCAACGACCAGTCACACCCACCTACGCGGAGCGGCCGCGAAGCAGCCCCGGCCGTGACAGCCTCCTCCACCACGCCCCGGTCACAGGCCGCGAGCGCCAACGTTCCGGTGACGACCTCGCACGCGCCGCTCACGGAGTCCCGCGCGCAACACCCGCGCCTGGCACCGGTGTTGCCAACGGCGGAGCATCGACCCGTGACGGCGCGGTGACGGCTACCAGCCGGAGGCGGTGTGAATACCGATCACGCGGCCCTGGGGCACCAGCGCGTCTGCATCAAGGCCGCCGAAGGCGCCGCGGTGGAAGATCAGCGGCTGGCCGCCCGACCCCTCGAAGTCGATCACCTCGCCCACGACCAGGTCGTGGTCGCCGGCCACGTGCGTGCCGTACACCTCGCAGCGCAGGATCGCAAGCGCGTGGCGCACGACCACGAAGCCGTGCGGGTCCTGCACCGTGTAGCCCTCCGGGAACGGCGCTCCCGGCTTCGCGAACGCCAGGGCCACGTCACGCTGGTTGCGGTGCAGCACGTTGACGGTGAACCGGTTCGACGACTTGACCGCCTCCAGCGTCCGCGTGGCGTGCGCGAGCGACACCAGCACCAGTAGCGGATCCAGCGAAACCGACGTGAACGA
This sequence comes from Gaiellales bacterium, assembly GCA_036273355.1. Classification (GTDB taxonomy): domain Bacteria; phylum Actinomycetota; class Thermoleophilia; order Gaiellales; family JAICJC01; genus JAICYJ01. The sequence goes on along the minus strand of DASUHV010000127.1, from coordinate 14,577 downwards.
GTTCAGCGTCATGCCCGCAGGCTGGCCCTGCGCATGCGTCGTCACCACGGTCACGCCGGTGGCGAACGCCCCCACGCATTCGCGGAAGTCGAGCCGCAGTTCGCCTGAGATGCTCATTCGGCCGTACAGTATCCATCGCGGCGCCGCCTGTCAGCGCCCGCGGGGAAGAGAGGACACCTCATCATCCTGATCAGCCTCACCGGCGTGTCGAAGACTTTCGGTGCCCGAACCATCCTGCGCGGCCTCGATTTCGAGGTCGACGAGCGCGCCCGCGTGGGCGTGATCGGGCCGAACGGCGGCGGCAAGTCCACGATGCTGCGCCTGCTGGCCGGCAGCGAGCACGTGGACGCGGGCAACGTCGCCCGCCGCCGCGAGCTGGTGACCGCCTTCCTGCCCCAGCAGGTCGCGCCCGAGGAGCGCACGCCACGCCAGATCGTGCGCGGCGCCAGGCCCGAGATCGCGCGGATCGAGCGGGAGCTGTCCGATTGCGCCGCCCGCCTGGGCGAGCCCGACGTGATCGCCGACCTCGACCTGATGGGCCGCGTCCTGCGACGCCAGGAGCGCCTGCTGGACGAGCACGACCGGGCCGGCGGCCACGTCTTCGAGGGCCGCATCGAGACGCTGCTGCTCGAGCTCGGCCTGCGGCCGGAGCAGTTCGACGAGACCTCGGCCGTGCTCTCCGGCGGCCAGCGCAAGCTGGTGGCCCTGGCCGCCTGCCTCGCCCAGGACCCGGATGTGCTGCTGCTGGACGAGCCCGAGACGCACCTCGACGCCGAGCGCCGCAGCGACCTCGAGCGCCTGGTACGCCGCTTCGACGGCGCCGTCGTCATGGTCAGCCACGACCGCTACCTGCTGGACGAGACCGTCACCACCATCGCCGAGCTGGACGCCGGCGCCATCACGCTCTGGCCCGGCAACTACTCCGCCTACGCCGTCTCCCGCGAGCTCGCCCTGCAGCGCCAGGAGCATCACTACCAGACCCAGCAGAAGGAGATCGCGCGGCTGGAGGAGATGATCCGCCGCTTCAAGCAGTGGTTCAACCAGGGCGACAACGAGCGCTTCATCGTCGCCGCGCGCGTCAAGCAGCGCCAGATCGACACCATGGAGAAGGTCGACCGGCCGGTGCTGGAGCGACGCAAGATGGGCCTGCGCCTGCGCAGCGAGCGCCGCGGCGGCCAGCGCGTGGTCGAGCTGCGCCACGTGGACGCCGCCTACGACGGCGAGCCGATCCTGCGCGACGTCTCGCTGACGGTGATGCGCGGCGAGCGGGTCGGCATCATCGGGGCCAACGGCTCCGGCAAGAGCGTGCTCACCCGCCTCATCACCGGCGAGCTGGAGCCCGCGTCCGGCGAGCGCTGGATCGGCCCCTCGATCGAGCTGGGAACGCTCGTCCAGGAGCACCACCCCGCCCTCGGCGCCGCCACCCCGATCGAGGCCGTGCGCCTCCAGCGCCCCTGCACCGAGGGCGAGGCCGTGCACGCGCTGATGCGCTTCCTGTTCACCTACGAGCAGGTGCGCCAGCCGGTCGAGAAGCTGTCTGGCGGCGAGCGCACCCGCCTGGAGCTGCTGCTGCTGATGCGCGGCGGCGCCAACTGCCTGGTGCTGGACGAGCCCACCAACCATCTCGACATCGACTCGGTGGAGGCGCTCGAGGGCGCCCTCGAGAGCTACGACGGCACTGCCGTCTTCGTCTCGCACGACCGCTACTTCCTCGACCGCATCTCCGACCGCATCCTCGAGGTGCGCGACGGCCGCGTGTACAGCTCGGAGGGCGGCTACAGCGCCTGGTACGAACGTCGCAAGGGCAGCGTGGCCGCGTGAAGACCGCGCCCCGCCGCCCGCGCACGATCCAGGAGCGCCGCGACATCGCCCGCCGCCGCGTTCGCCGCGAGCGGCAGGTCGCCGCCGGCGTGACGCTCGGCTGCGTCGTCGTCGTGGGCGCCTTCTTCGCCCTCAGCCAGGGCGGCTCGGGGATTGACACCAGCGCCGCCGAGCACAGTTCCTTAAAGGCCGCCCCGCCCCCGCAGGAGCCGCGGGGCGGCCGTACGCTGCTGCCGGACTACCGAGTCGTCGCCTACTACGGCGCCCCGCAGGACCCCGGCCTCGGCCAGCTCGGCATCGGCACCCCCCACTCGGCCACCGCCAAGCTGCTGACGCAGTCCGCTCCGTACGCCCGATCCGGCCGCCCGGTGATGCCGGCCCTCGAGCTGATCGCAACCCTGGTCACGGCCGCGCCCGGCGACGACGGCAAGTACCGCTACCGGCAGAGCAGCGACCTGATCGACCGCTACCTGGCCGAGGCGCGCCGGGCCAAGGCGCTGCTGATCCTCGACATCCAGCCGGGCCGGGCCCGGTTCATGGACGAGGTGCGCGCCTATCAGCCGTACCTGCGCGAGCCGGACGTTGGTCTGGCGCTCGACCCGGAGTGGAGCATGCACAGGCACCAGATACCGGGCCAGGTGATCGGCTCCACCGACGCATCGATCGTGAACCAGGCCGGGGCGTACCTGTCGGCCCTGGTCAAGCGCTACGACCTGCCCCAGAAGCTGCTGATCGTGCACCAGTTCACGCCCGGCATGATCCAGCACCGGCGCACCCTGGCCGAGCACCCCGGCGTTGCCCTCGTGATCAACATCGACGGGTTCGGCAACCCACCCAACAAGATCTCCAAGTACAACCTCTTCGCCAAGCGCCACCCGCCCTGGTACAACGGCTTCAAGCTGTTCTACCACGAGGACACGCACATGATGTCGCCGCGCGCGGTGATGCGCCTGCACCCGCGCCCGGACGTGATCATCTACGAGTAGTGCGTCAGGCGGTGGCGGCGAACGGATGCCGCGCGATCTCGGCGCAGACCTCTGCGGCGAGATCGATGAACGAGCGGGCCGCGGCCGACTGCACGCGGTCGCGATGCCACGCGATCCCGATCAGCCGCGGTGGCAGCTTGCCGCTCATGTCGACGGCGCGGGTGCGCGGGTCGGCCAGGTCGACCGCCAGCGCCGGCATCAGCGCAACCCCCACTCCGGCCGCCACCATCCCCTGCATGGTGCCGTTGTCGTCTGAGCGGAAAACGACTTCCGGGGTGGCGCCGCGCAGGCGCAGCTGCTCCTCGACCTGGTGCGACGACGTGCACGTGCGGTAGCTGATCAGCGGCAGGTCACCGACCTCGCGCAGCGACGGCGGCTGTCCCGCCGCCAGCGGCGAGCCGGTCTTCACGACCAGCATGTGCGGGTCGCGCAGGATCTCGATCGCCTCGAACGGGCCGTCCGGCAGCGGCAGCTGGATGAACGTGAGGTCGAGGTCGCCGGTCTCGACCTGCCGCACCAGCGCGCCGTCCTCGCTCTCGGACAGCTGCACGTCGACGTGCGGATGCGCGAACGAGAACCGCAGCATCACCTCGGGCAGCACGCGCGCGCCCACGCTCTGGTACGTGCCGACGCGCAGCGACCCCGCGTTTCCCTCGTGCAGCGCCGCCAGGTCGGCCTGGGCCGCCCGCAGCCGCGCCACGATGCCGTCGGCATGGCGCAGCAGCACCGTCCCCGCCTCGGTGATCGACACCGGGCGCGGGCCGCCCGGCCGCTCGACCAGACGATCGCCGACCAGGCGCTCGAGCGTCGCGATCTGCTGGCTGACGGCGGACTGCGTGTAGCCCAGCCGGATCGCGGCGCGGCCGAAGCTGCCCTCCTCCGCCACCGCCTGCAGGGCCGCCAGGTGCCGCAGCTCGACCCCGAGCCAACTATCAGGTTCCATGATCAACTTCCCGTCTGGTGGGTGTACGTGAGATTGCCGGTCGCGTGAATAGGCCGTTCTGGGCGAAATCTTCCATAAGCATGGCTAATCATATACACCGATTAGTGGATTTGAGCGAATCGTCGCCACGTCCGATACTTCATACATGGCAACGCTCATGATCATCTTCATCCTGGCGGTCGGCCCGCTGGCGCTGTTGTACGGCGTCGACTCGCGGCCCACCGATACCCGGGACAAGCGACGCTGGCTGTAGCCGGCTGACGTCTAGTCGCCGCGCAGCTCGGAGTCGAGGCGCGCGCCCAGCTCGGCCACCACGTCGAGCACGGCGTCGATGTCATCGGCCTCGGTGCGGTGGTTGACGATGCATGCCCGCAGCACAAACCGCTCGCCGAGCAGCGCGTTCGAGATGTAGACGCGGCCGTCCAGCTGCAGCTCGGTCATGATCCGCTCGTTCAGCCGTGACAGGTACCCGGCGTCGAGGCCCGGCTCCGGCACGTACGCGAAGCAGCAGATCGAGAGCCCCACGGGAGCGGCCAGCTCGAACCGGTCGCGCTCCTGCACGCGTGCCGCCATGTAGCGCGCCAGCGCGGCGTCGTGCGAGATGCGGGCGCCGTACGCCCGGTGGCCGTGCGCGAGCAGCGAGGCCCACAGCTTGAGAGCCTGGAAGCCGCGGCTGTACTGCGGACCCAGCTCACCCAGGCTGACCCCCGCGCCGGTGCGCTCGCGGTCCTGCCACACGTACGACGCGTGCACCTGGTAGGCGTCCACCAGGTGCTGGGGGTCACGCACGAGCACGCAGCCCGCCGACTGCGCGATGTAGAGCCACTTGTGCGGGTCGAACGCGATCGAGTCGGCGCGCTCGATCCCGGCCAGCAGCGGCCGCAGGTCGTCGGCCAGCACGGCCGGGCCGCCGTAGGCCGCGTCGACGTGCATCCAGACCTGCTCCTCGGCGCAGACCTCGGCCACCTCCGCCAGCGGGTCGATGGTGCCGGTGGACGTCGTGCCCGCGGTGGCAACGACCGCCATCGGCCGCAGACCGGCCGTGCGGTCGGCGCGTATCTGCTCGCGCAGCGCGCCGGTCACCATCCGCAGCCGGTCGTCGACCGGCAGCCTCCGCACCGCGGCGGTGCCCAGCCCCAGCGCGTCCGCCGCCCGGTCGGTGACGACGTGCGTCTCATCGGTTGCATAGATCACCAGCGGCGGCCCCGCGGCCATCCCGTCGCGGCGGGTGTTCCACCCCGCCATGTGGTCACGCGCCGCCTTCAGCCCGACCATGTTGGCCATCGCGCCGCCCGACACCAGCAGGCCGGCCGCCTCATCGCCCATGCCGAACCGGCCGGCGAACCACCGCACCAGGCTCTGCTCGATCTCGCTGGCCGAAGGCGAGAGCTGCCACCCGCCCACGTTCATGTTGACGCCGGAGGCCAGCATGTCGACCACCGCGCCCGGGACGGTGCCGCTGCCGGTCACGTAGGCGAGGAACCGCGGGTGACCGCACTGGACGCCCCACTCGATCAGCACGTCCCGCAGGTGGGCGATCAGCTCGTCGTCGCTCATGCCGAGCTCCGGCACCGGCCGCACCACCGCGGCGCGCACCTCCGCGGCCGGCGCGTAGCGGGAGATCGGCATGTCATCGAGGCCGTCCAGGAACTCTGCGTAGAGCCCCACGGCGCGATCGGCCAGGGAACGCATGCGAGCCGAATCCCAGTCGAGGTCGGATACCGGCGCCGGGGGCTGGGTCTGCTCCGTCACGGACATGCGCGTCAGTATCGCATCGACCCGTAAACTGAGAGAACCGTGAAGCGCACCATCGAACGTGAGATCAAGCTACGCGCGGGCGCCGGGTTCGCGCTGCCTCGCGAGCTGGGCGATCCGCTGGCCCCGCGGAGCTTCTCCTCGACCTATCACGACACCTCCGACCACCGGCTGGCGGCGTCGGGGTTCACGCTCCGCTACCGGGCGGAGCACGGCTCCGGCGCCTGGCAGCTGAAGCTGCCCCGCAACGGTGACCGGCTGGAGCTGGAGCTGCCGGGCTCGCCGGAGTCGGTGCCGCCGCCGTTCGGGGACCTGCTGGCGGCGACCACGCGCGGCCGGCCGCTGGCTCCGGTGGCGACGCTCGACACGACCCGGCAGGGGATAATCGTCCGCGACAGCGGCCGCGACCTGGCCGAAGTGGTGATCGACGAGGTGGTGGTGTCCCGCAGCGGCCGGCGCGTATCGCGTATCGACGAGCTCGAGGTGGAGCTGGTAGACGGCGACGACGCGTCGTTGCAGCGGATCGAGCGGGCGCTGCGTGCCGCCGGCGCACTCGACGCAGATGAGCGCCCGAAGCTGTTCCGGGCGCTCGGCCTCGTCCGCCCCGAGGGCAAGCCGCCCCGCCGCAAGGCGAAGCCGATGAAGCACCTCACCGCGATGCTGGAGGCGCAGTACCGGGCGATCCTGCAGCACGACCCGGGCACGCGGCTGGGCAGCGACCCGGAGGAGCTGCACCAGCACCGCGTCGCCATCCGCCGGCTGCGCGCACTCCTGCAGGCGGCGAAGCCGATGCTCGACGCGGACTGGGTCAAGGACGTGCGCCGGGAGCTGGCCTGGGCCGGCCGCGCGCTCGGCGAGGTTCGCGATCTGGACGTGCTGCTGGGGCACCTCGACCAGGATGCTCAGCACCTCCCGGTCAAGCAGCGCCACGCGTTCGATACGCTGACCATGGCCATCACGTCCCGGCGCGAAGAGGCGCGCAAGCGGATGCTGAAGACCTTACGCGCGCAGCGCTACATGCGCCTGCTCGATCGCCTCGAGGGCGAGCTGATCGCGCCCCCCTCGGGGGACGAGGAGCCGTCGCTGGAGCGGATCGCGGGCGACGAGTTCGAGCGTCTGGCGCGCGAGATGGCCGAGCTGGGCCCCGATCCGGCGGACACGGCGCTGCACGAAGCCCGCAAGACCGCCAAGCGCGCCCGCTACGCGGCCGAGCTGGCCGAGCGGGCACGGGGGCGCAAGGCCAAGCGGTTCATCGCCGCAACCAAGGAGCTGCAGGACGTGCTCGGCGACCACCAGGACGCCGCGGTCGCTGAGCGCACGATCCGTGAGCTGGCTGTGGGTGCCTCGTCCGAAGCGGCTTTCGCCGCCGGCATGCTGGCCGAGCGCCAGCGCGAGCGGCGCCGAGTCGCGCGCGCCGCCTATCCGCGGGCGTGGAAGGCGGTACGCAAGCGCGGCCGGGCCGCCTGGTCGTGATCCTGCTGATCCGGCACGGTCGGGCCGGAAAGCGCAGTGCCTGGGCCGGTGACGACAGCCTGCGGCCGCTGGACACCAAGGGCCGCCGGCAGGCGGCGGCGCTGCCCGCGCTGCTGGCCGGCTTCGGCATCGAGCGCATCCTCAGCAGCCCCTACCGGCGCTGCGTGGAGACGGTCGAGCCCCTGGCGGCAGACCTCCATCTCGACGTCGAGCAGCGCGCGGAGCTGGCCGAGGGCGCCGACGCGGTCGACGTCGGTCGCCTGCTGAACGAGGTCGGCCGCACCCCGGTCGCGCTGTGCACCCACGGAGACGTGATCGCTGGACTGATCGGCGCCGAGCGCAAGGCCGAGAAGGGATCGGTATGGGTGATCGAGGCCGCGCATCGCAGCCCCGTGCAGTACCTGCGTGGCTAGATGATTGATCCGACGAGCTAGGCGGCCTGCAGCTCGGACAGCAGCTGGCCGGCCAGGCCCTCGCGCAGGCCGCCTCGCGCCACCTCGAAGGGAACGCCCAGCCGCGCCTGCACCTCGGCCAGGATCACCGCGCCGGCGAGCAGCGTGCGGACGCGGCGCAGGTCGATGGCGTGCTTGCGGGCGAGCTTGGCCGGCGATCGGCCGATCAGCATCTCGATCGCCTCCTGCAGCTCGTCGCGCCCCAGCGTGCGGCCGACCAGCTTGCGCAGCGCGCGGGCGCTGCCGCCTGCCGCCAGCGCCACGTCGGGCGTGGCATCGCCGATCTGCTCCAGGTGCATCCGCACCTCGGCGCGGGCGGCGCGCACGCTCGACCGCTGCCCGGCGCCGTCGGGGAAGAAGCGGCTGGACAGGCGCAGCGAGCCGAGGTCGATCGAGTCCACCCAGTCCGGCTCGATCCAGCGGCCGCCGAAGGCAACCTCCGTCGACCCTCCGCCGACGTCGCAGACGGCGATCAGCCCCGGCAGCTCTCCGGCTGCCGCCACGGCGCCCAGGTAGGCGAAGCGGCCCTCGCTCTTGGCCGACAGCACGCGCGGCGTCACGCCCACGGCCCCGTGCAGCACGCCCAGCAGGTCATCGGCGTTCGCGCTCTGACGGCCCGGCGCCGTCACCACGACCTCCAGCCGCTCGCAGTCCAGCCGGCGGGCCAGCTTCGCGTAGTCACGCGCCGCCCGCGCTGTCTCCGCCAGCTTCGCGTCGGTGATCCGCCCGCGCCGCTCGATCGTCTCGCCCAGGCCGACCTGGCGCCGCGCCTCGTGCAACGGGTACACGAGCCCGCCGGCGCTGCGCTCTGCGGCCAGCAACCGAACCGTGTTCGAGCCCACATCGATGATGCCGATCTTCATCTGTCTGCATTGTCACAACCCCTTCGGACGCTGGGGAGGGCGCACGGTGACGGCTCGGTGAACATGTGGTGAACCTCCGGTTACCCGCCGATTTCAGGCGCGCGAGCGGCGGCGGGCGCGCAGCCTTGCGCGCCGCATCAGCACCTGGTGGGTGCTGCGCCCCGGGGTGCCCGGGTCCGGCGACAGCCGGTGCCAGCTGCCGTCGGCCGATAGCTGCCAGGCCGTGTTGTCGGCCAGGAGCGAGTCCAGCACGGTCGAGACCTCCTCGCGGGCGCGGGCGTCCTCGATCGGCGCCACCACCTCGATGCGATGGTCGAGGTTGCGGGGCATCAGGTCGGCGCTGCCCAGCAGATAGGTCTCGGTGTCGCCCGCCTCGAACGCGAACACGCGGCTGTGCTCGAGGAACCGCCCGACCACGCTGCGCACCCGGATCGTCTCCGACAGCCCGGGCACGCCGGGCCGCAGCGTGCAGATGCTGCGCGCGATGATGTCGATCTCGGCACCCGCCTGCGAGGCCCGGTACAGCTCCTCGACGATCCCCGGATCGGCGATCGCATTCACCTTGATCCGGATGCGGGCGCGCTCGCCCTCGGCCGCCGCGCGGGCCACCGCCCTGATCCGCTCGATCAGCCCGCTGCGCAGGTTGAACGGCGCCGCCAGGATCTTGCGGAATCGCTGCGGCCGACCGAACCCGGTCAGGTGGTTGAACAGGTCGGCCAGGTCGGCGGTGATCGCCTCGTCGTCGGTGAACAGGCCCACGTCCTCGTACGAGCGGGCGGTGTTCGAGTTGTAGTTGCCGGTGCCGATGTGCGCGTAGCGGTGCAGCCGCTCGCCGTCGCGGCGCACGATCAGCGTCATCTTGGCGTGGATCTTGAGGTTCGCGTAGCCGTAGACGACGTGCACGCCCGCCTGCTCCATCGCGCGCGACCACTCGATGTTGCGGCGCTCGTCGAAGCGGGCCTTCAGCTCGACCAGGCACACCGTCTGCTTGCCCTGCTCGGCAGCGTCGATCAGCGCCGGCAGCATCGCCGAGTCGTCGCTGGTGCGGTACACGGTGGTCTTGATCCCGACCACATCCCGGTCCTTGGCCGCGGCCCGCACGAACAGCTCGACCGAGGTCGCGAACGAGTCGTACGGCAGGTGCACCAGCAGGTCGCCGCGCCGCACCTCCGCGAACAGGTCCGAGCGGCCGGTGGTGGCGGCCAGCCGCGGCCGCGTCACCGGCATCCACGGGTCGTACCGCAGGTCGGGCCGGTCGAGGTCGGCGATCTGGGCGACGTCGGCCAGGTCGAGCATGCCGTCGATGGCGTACACCTGGTCGGCCGACACGCCCATGCCGTCCCGCAGCCGCTGCACCATGGCGGGGCTGGCGGTACTGGCGACCTCGAGCCGGACGGCATCGCCGAACCGGCGCCGCCGCAGCTCCAGCTCCACCGCCTCCAGCAGGTCGTCGGCCTCGTCCGAGACCTCGAAGTCGGCGTCGCGGGTGACGCGGAACACCACGTGCTCGACCACCTCCATGCCCGGGAACAGCCACGACAGGAAGTGCGCGATCGTCTCCTCGAGCGGCAGCAGCAGCCCGCGCGAGCCCACGGGCAGGAACCGCGGCAGCACCTCCGGCACCTTCACCCGGGCGAACCGGTCCTCGCCGCTCTCCGGCTCGCGCACGAACACGCCCAGGCTCATCGACAGGCCGGAGATGTACGGGAACGGCTGGCCCGGGCCGACAGCCAGCGGCGTCAGCACCGGGAACACCTCCTGGTCGAAGCGGCTGGTCAGCTCGGTCAGCTCGTCCTCGGTGCAGTCACTGATGCTGCCCACCAGGATGCCCTGTTCGGCCAGCATCGGGGTCAGCTGCTCGCGCCACAGCCGCGCCTGCTGATCGTAGATGTCCGTGACGCGCACCCGGATGTCGGAAAGCGCCGCCAGCGGCGTGCGGCCGTCGGCGGAGCGAGTGGTGACGCCGGCGCCCGCCTGGCGCAGCAGCCCGGCCACCCGCACCATGAAGAACTCGTCGAGGTTCGAGGAGACGATCGAGCAGAAGCGCACCCGCTCCAGCAGCGGCACCTCCGGATCGGCTGCCTGAGCCAGCACCCGTGCGTTGAAGTCGAGCCGCGACAGCTCGCGGTTCAGCATTCGCTCCTCGGGCAACGACAGGTCGGGAGCGGTGGCGGTGGCGTCGTTGCGACTCATCCAGCAATCGTACTCCGGGTGCTGGATCCTGGCGATCACCTCGTTTCAGCATCTTCAACCCCTTCGCGCTCTAGACTGGCGCCAATGGAGCGGTTGCTGACACGGGTCAGCTCGGCGGAACGAACCCCGGCCGCAGGCTCCGCCGCGACCGCGGCGGCGGCGCTGTCCGCGGCGCTCGTCACCAAGGTCGCCCGGCGCTCACGCGAGGTGTGGCCCGAGGCCGGCGGCGCGATCGCACAGGCGGCGGCGCTCGACTCGCGCCTGTGGGTCAACGCTGCGGCGCTGGAGATGTCATACGAGGCGGCCACCGAAGCGCTGGAGACGAGCAATCAGCCGCGGATCGCGGAGACGCTGCCGCAGGCCGCCGAGGACTCGCTGGAGCTGGCCCGGATCGCCGCCGATCTGGCGGAATTGGCGCTCGAGGCCGGCCATCGCTGTGACCAGGCCCACCACGCAGACATGACGGTGGCGGCCGTGCTGGCCGAGGCGGCCGCCCGTGCCGGGTCGCTGCTGGTGGCGGTGAACCTTCTCAGCCGCACCGACGACAGCCGCTCATCCGAGGCGCGGCTGCTGGTGGCCCGGGCGGAGAGTGCGGCCGAAACCCTTGCCAGCGAGAGGTAAATGGAGTTTCATCAACGTATGACGGCGCTCAGCACGGCCACGGATGCCGGCCTCGTCGCCCGTTGCCGGGAGGGCGATGACGACGCCTGGGAGGAGCTGGTGCGCCGATTCTCGCGCTACGTGCTGGCGATCGCCCAGCAGGCCTACCGGCTTTCGCCGGCCGATGCCGAGGACGTGTTCCAGGAGGTGTTCGCGCGCACCTACGAGCGGCTGGGCGACCTCCGCAACGACGATGCTGTACGGCCCTGGATCGCCCAGCTGACGCGCAGGCTCTGCATCGACCGGATCCGCGCCGGCTCACGCGAGTCCGCCGACCCCGAGGCGCTGGAGGCCGGCGTCGACGACAGCCTCGACCGGCTGGACGAGGCGCTGTCGGTGCAGGAGGCGATGCTGGCGATGCCGGACAACTGCCGTGACATCCTCGACCGCTTCTTCCGCCGCGACGAGAGCTACGCCGTGATCGGAACCGCGCTGGGCCTGCCGTCCGGGACGATCGCAAGCCGCATTTCGCGCTGCCTTGGCAAACTTCGTGACCAACTCGAGGGAAGAGAACATGCCCGTCCCACGTCATGAGTATGAGATGTACGACGAAGAGCGCATAGGAGAACTGCTGCGGGCGATGCCCCAGGCCCCCGAGGCCTGGGTGCTGACGGCCGCAAGGCTTCCCGCCACACGCCGTGCGATCGAGCAGATCGCGGCGCTGGCAGGGGCCGACGCGACGTTCCGGTCGCAGACCCTCGAGGATCTCGAGGGAGCGCTCGCGCGGGCAGGTGTCGAGGCCAGCCCCGCCCTCGTCGAGCATCTTCGCGATCGCCTGTGAGCGACGCCGCAGACGACGCCCCCGAAGAACTGCCCGCCTGGAGCCTGACGGCCGACCAGGCGGCCAAGCTGCGTGATCCCGCGTGGCCGTCGCGGTTCACGCGCGAGTGGGCCTGGGGCGGCTCCACCGGCAAGGGCGTGCGGGTCGCCATCGTGGACAGCGGCGTCGACCCCGACCACCCGCTGGTCGGCACCGTACAGCAGGCGGTCACGATCGGCGACCCCGACAAGGTCGAGGTGCTGCCCGACACCGAGGGTGATCTGTGCGGCCACGGCACCGCCTGCGCCGGGATCGTGCGGTCGATCGCTCCCGACTGTGAGATCGTGAGCGTGCGCGTGCTGGGCGCCGGCTACACCGGCAGCGGCCCGGTGCTGATGGCCGGCCTGGAGTGGGCCGTCGACGAGAAGTTCGACCTGATCAACATGAGCCTGTCCACGACCAAGCGGCAGTTCTCGGAGTTCCTGCACGACCTGGCCGACGACGCCTACTTCAACAACACCATGATCGTGGCGTCGGCCCACAACATGCCGGTCGAGAGCTACCCCTGGCGGTTCTCCTCGGTGCTGTCCGTGGGCAGCCACGACCAGAAGGGACCGCTCAGCTTCTTCTACAACCCCGACCCGCCGGTCGAGTTCTTCGCTCCCGGCCTCGACCTGGACGTTCCCTGGATCGGCGGCTCCACGCTGCGCTGCAGCGGCAACAGCTTCGCGACCCCGCACATGACCGGCATCTGCGCCCTGATCCTGGGCAAGCACCCCGAGCTGACCCCGTTCCAGCTGAAGAGCGTGCTGCACGGGACCGCGACGAACGTGGAGGAGGCGGCACCGTGAGTGACGATCCCATGATGGTGGCAGTGGCGGCGGGCGTGCTCTCGGCCGACGATGCCCATCGCGCCCTGCTGAACTCCGTGGCCGAGACCGCGCGCGCGATCTTCGGCGCCAAGGCCGCCTCGATCTTCCTCTACGACGAGCACACCGACGAGCTGGTGTTCGAGGCGGTGGCCGGGTCGGGAGCCGATACCCTGATCGGTCGGCGGCTGCCCTCAAGCGCGGGCATCGCCGGGTGGGTCCTGGTCACCCGCCAGCCGCTCGTGATCGAGGACGTTCGCGCCGACCCCCGGTTCTCGCAGGACGTGGCCGAGGACACTGGCTACGTGCCCAAGGGCATCATGGCGGTGCCGTTGCTGCACCAGGAGCGTTCGCTGGGCGTGCTGGAGGTGCTCGACCGGCCGGCCGACGCCAAGTTCACGCTGGCGGAGATGGATCTGCTGGGCCTGTTCGCGAACCAGGCTGCGATCGCGCTCGACCTGACCCAGCGCTCACGTCGTGCCAGAGAAGCGCTGGAGGGCGGCGACCCGGCCTACGCGGCCGTGGCCACTGTGGCCCGGCGCCTCGACGAGATGGGCGCCGACTCGGCGGCGGTGCGGCGGCTGCTGGAAGCCCTGGCCGACGTGCTCGGCCCGGCTGACGGCGATGCGGAGTCGGCCGCCGAGCGGCCGATGCGTCGCCGGCGCCGCTCCTGATCGGCCTGGGAAGCCGCAGGGGACCAAACAAAAAGGGGCCCCCGCCTTCCGGCCGGGGCCCCTTTCTTGCAGGAGTGCTTACATGCGGTGGCGGTGAGCCTCGACGTCGGGCTCGGTCGAATCGCCAGCGTCGTCGTCAGTGTTCCAGCGATGGCGGTGGGCCTCGACGTCCGGCTCCGTCGACTCCTTGGAGTCATCCTTGTCCTCATCGGCAGCCCAGCGATGGCGATGAGCTTCCACGTCGTCCTTGGACGTGTCGTCGTCCTGCGCCTTGCGGTGGTGCTTGCGATGGTGCTCGTACTCCGACATTCGGGGTCCTCCTGCTTGTGGGCGAACACGAAAAACTGAACACATGACGGATCAGGGCATAGAAATCTTCCCACATGCCTTCACAAATGCAAGAACGTGATGAAATGGCGCCGTGCCCGGCCGCCTGACCGAATCCATCCGAGCGTTCCGCGAGGCCTTCTCCAGCAAGGGTCTGCGCCGGCTGCAGCTGGCGCTGGCCGGATCGGTGATCGGCGATTGGGCGTTCAGCATCGCGCTGGCCGTCTACGCGTACGACGCGGGCGGCGCGAAGGCGGTCGGGCTGCTGGCGCTGGCGCGCTGGACGCTGGCGGCCTTCGCGGCGCCGTTCCTGTCGGTGCTGGCCGACCGCTACCGCCGCCGCTCGGTGATGCTGGCCTCCGACTCGATCCGCCTGCTGGCGACCGCCGGCGCGGCGGTGGCCGTGTGGACCTCGGCCCCGGCCGTGATCGTGTACGCAGCGGCGCTGATCGTGACCGCGGTCTCCACCGCGTTCCAGCCGGCCCAGACGGCGCTCTTGCCGTCGCTGACCTCCTCGCCCGAGCAGCTGACGGCGGCCAACGTCGTCACCAGCACCATCGAGAGCGTCGGCACGTTTCTGGGCCCGGCTCTGGGCGGCCTGATGCTGGTCTGGGCCGGCACCGGCACCGTGATGGCCATCGACTCGCTGACGTTCGCCTGGTCGCTGCTGATGCTGTCGGGCATCCCCCGCGGTGAGCGCCCGATCAAGGAGACCGAGGCCGAGGGCATCCTGGCGGAGGTGGCCGAGGGCTTTGCCGCGGTCGGCAGCAACCCTCGCATGCGGCTGATCATGGGGCTGTT
>DASUHV010000126.1:0-10787 GCA_036273355.1 Gaiellales bacterium | reverse complement strand
AGCAGGAACGCCTCCACCGAGTTGAACGCGCCGGCCTGCTCGCCCTCGTCGACGGCGCGGTTGAGGCCGGCGCGTGCGGCCTCGTTGACCCGGTCCTGGCTGAAGCCGTGCTTCTTCTCGAACGCATCCAGCCGGCCCTGGTCGGCGAACGCGAGCGTCAGCTCCTCGCGGGAGACGCCGAGGTCGCAGGCGGCACCGCCCAGCGCCGACAGCCCCACCTGCTCGGTGATGGCCGTGGTGCCGCTGACGTCGTGCGGCCAGTGATACGGCGCGCAGGGATCGGGCGAGGCGTCCGGCTTGTAGTCGGTGCCGCCGGCCAGCGCGTAGACGCCCACCAGCCCGAGCGCGATCGCGGCGGCGGCCAGCAGCCACGCCCGCTGCCGGGTCACAGCTCGACCTTCCCGCGAATCAGCGGCAGCGCCGCGAGCAGCGCCAGCAGCGAGGCCACCAGGAAGCTGTTGCTGAACGCGTGCGTGACCGCGCGCTCGATCTGATCCTGGATCGAAGCCTCCAGCCGGTGCACCTCCGGCGAGTTCCCCGCCTGCTGGAACGCCGGGCGCAGGTTGGGCGGGCGCGTGACCGAGGCCGAGCTGACCCGCGCCACGATGGCCGAGCCGAGCGACACCTTCTGGGAGAGGCTGAGCGACGAGTCGAGGATCAGACGGGTGCCGGCCAGCTCGGCGGCGTTCTGCTGGTCGACCAGGTCGCCGGTGAAGATCGGCGTCAGGATCAGGAGGCCCAGGCAGACTCCGGCGTGGCGCGCGGCCAGCGTCCAGCCACCGTGGATGGCGAGCGGCGAGCGGCCTGCCAGCGCGTCCTGCGTGAGCGCGCCCAGCGACAGGGCGAAGCCGACGCCGATCGCCACCTGCGGCGGCACCAGCCAGCCCCATGCCGCCGCCGGCAGCAGCGCCAGGGCGGCCAGCCCGCCGGCGATCAGGATCGCCCCGCAGATCGCCCGGATCCGGGCCGAGGGCGCGTTTGCCGGGACCAGCCGGTAGGTGGCAAACGCCGCCAGCGGCATCACCGTCACCACCGCCGCCGCGGCCAGCGGCGTGTGGCCCCAGCCGTTGATCAGCAGCAGCACCACCAGGAACAGCGCCGCCGTTAGCGCCGCCGACAGCAGCGCCAGCGAGACGTTCGCCGCCAGCGCGGGGCGGCCGGCCGGTGCCGTCACCGGGGCCGGCCTCGTGGAGCGATGCGGGATCAGCGCCAGCGCCGCCAGCGCCAGCGGCACCTGCACCAAGAAGATCGCCTGCCAGCTGATCGCGTCGGTCAGCACCCCGCCCACGGCCGGCCCGGCCGCCGCACCGAGCCCGCCGGCCGCCGCCCACACGCCGACCGCGCGCTTCTCAGAGCCGGCCACCGTCGAGAGCAGCTCCAGCGCCGCGCACACGGCGGCGGCGCCGCCCACGGCCTGGCCGGCGCGAGAGACCAGCAGCCAGGTGAAGTCGGGGGCCAGCGCGCAGCCCAGCGAGGCGGCTGCGAACAGCAGCAGGCCGGCCGAGCAGACGACGCCCGGCGGGAACCGCCGCGACAGATAGGCGGCCGGCACCGCGACCACGGCCAGCACCAGGTTGAAGAGCGTCAGCACCCACGCCACGTGGTCGATCGAGACGTTGAAGTGATCGAGGATGTCGGGAAGCGCCAGGATCACGACCGACGAGTCGGCCAGCACCAGACCGACGATCAGGCCCAGCGCCACCACCGTGCGGCGTTCACCCATCCGGGAAACCTATCCCGACGGTAGGCTTTCCGGGATGCTGACCCTCGTCACCGGTGCCGCCGGCTACATCGGCGTGGAGATGGTGCGGCAGCTGCGCGCCCAGGGCCGCGACGTGCGCGCGATGGTGCGGACGTGGGACTCCGAGCAGCGGCTGTCCGGCACCGGCGCCATGACGGTGCTGGGCGACGTCACGTACCCTGAGACGCTGGCGCCGGCGCTGGAGGGCGTCAGCCACGTGTTCCACCTGGCCGGCGTGGTCGGCCACCGCGCCTCGGACGACCTGCGCCTGGAGCAGGTCAACGTGGTGGGCGCCAAGAACCTGCTGGACGCGGCGGCGACGGCCGGCGTCGAGCGCGTCGTGTTCGCGTCCAGCGTGGGTGCGATGGGCCCGGCATCGACGCCCGAGCACCCCCGCAGCGAGGCGCACTGGCTGCTGGACGGGGACGACGGGCGTCCCGACTTCCGCTACTCGCGCAGCAAGGCGCTGGGCGAGCAGCACGCGCTGCAGGCCGCCGCCGACGGCCTCGACGTCGTGGTCGTCAACCCGGGGTTCCTGATCGGGCCGGGCGACGTGCACCGCGTCTCGTCCTGGCCGATCGAGGAGTACCTGCGCGGCGTGCTGCGGTTCACCGTGCGGGGCGGGCTGTCCTACGTGGACGTGCGCGACGTGGTGGCCGGCATGCTGCTGGCAGAGCAACGCGGCGCATCCGGCGAGCGGTACATCCTCTCCAACGACGAGGGCAACCTCCCCTACCCCGAGTTCTTCGAGCGCGTGGGTACCGTCTCCGGTCGCCACAGGGCGACCTACAAGCTGCCCGTGGGCGCGCTCACCCCGTTCCTGCGTGTGTCGCGGGCACTGCGGCTGCCGCTGGTGCCGCTCGACGACAACGAGCTGCGCTCCAGCGCCTACTGGTGGTTCTACACATCGCAGAAGGCACGCACCGAGCTCGGATACGGCACGCGGCCGCTGGACGAGACGCTGGCCGACACCATCGCCTGGTTCAAGAGCGACGGCTACCACCGCCACTGAGATGGTTGATCGGTACCTCTCGCTAGCCTGGCCGCTGCGTTCGGTTTGACATGCGCGGCGGCGCGGGTGGCTACGGCTGCGAACCGTCGCCGCGCTGTGTCCTCGGTCGCGCCAATACGACCTGGTATTGTCGCTCCCTGCGTCCTTGCGAGACTCGGTTCTCGCCGTCCAGGACATCACGGAGATACCGATCAACCATCTCTTCTACGCCGCGGTGTTCGCGCCCGCCTGCACGCGCGGCTCGGCCGGAAGCGTCATCCGGATCTCGGTGCCGGAGCCGGTGCTGCTGACGATCTCGACCTCGCCACCGGCCAGGCGCAGCCGCTCGACCACCGTGGCCAGCCCGACGTGGAAGTCGGAGCCGTTCATCGCCTGGGCCGCGTCGAATCCGATGCCGTCGTCCGCCACGGTGAACGCCAGCTGCCCGTCGGACTCGCGACCGGTCACGCGCAGCGTCCTGGCCTGCGAGTGCTTGCGGGCGTTCACGATCAGCTCGCGGAGCGACCGGTAACAGAGCGCCTCCACCGTCCCGGACTGGCGCTCGATCGCGATGTCCACCTGGGCCGACAGCCACGGGCCCTCGCGCGCCACCCGCGAGATCATCCCGGCCAGGCCCTCCCGCTCCAGCGCCGCGGGGCGGATCTCGAACATGAGCCGGCGGGTGCGGTCGATGGCGCCCTCCAGCATCTCGGCGGCCGACACCAGGGTCGGTTGGTCGGGCTGCACACGCTGCAGCTGCAGCAGCACCGCGATCATCACCTGGAGCGTGTCGTCGTGCAGCTCCACGGCCAGCCGCGCCTGCTCCTCCTCACTGGCGCGCACCAGCTGATCGACGGCCGCCCGGCTGCGCGCCTCGGCCTGGCGGAGCGCCGAGATGTCGATCACCACGCTGTGGAAGTAGTGGCCTGACTCCGTTTCTGGGGCGTCGACCTGGGCGCGGCGCAGCAGTATGTCGCGGTACTCGCCGGGGCGCGTCTGCACGCGCAGCTCCAGCTCCTGCACCTCGTCGCCGCGGTCCTGGCCGAGGTCGACGAACTCTGCCACCCGCTTGCGGTCTGCCGGGTGGATCATCTCGAGCCAGTTATCGGAGTTGACCTCGCGGATGAACTCCTCCGGCGACGTGCCGAACAGCTCCTCGACCTGCGGGCTGACGTACTCGACCACGCCGCTGCTGTCGGCACGGAGGGTCACCATCGGCATCTGCTCGACCAGCGTCTGGTAGCGGCGCTGCTCGAACGCGAGCTCCTGGTCCCGCTCCACGTCCTCGGTGGCGTCGAACACGATCGCCTGCACCACCCCCGGCGCCACGATCCGCGTGATCGACCGGAACCAGCGCAGCTCGCCGTCGGCGCGGCGCCACTGGTAGCGGTTCTGCCAGGCGATGTTCTCGCGGCCCAGCTGCTCCCAGTCGGGCCGCATCGCCCCGATCATGGAGCTCGACCAGCGGGCGTACCCCTCGGCTCCCACCCAGCTGGAGGCCGGCTCGCCGGTCAGCCACTCGATCTGCGGGCTCGTGTACAGCATCACGCGCCGGTTCACGTCGAACCGGCAGATCACGGCCGGCATCTGCTCGACCAGCGTCCGGTACTCCTCGCGCACCGTCTCGGCGTCGTGCAGCGTGGTCTGCAGCTGCGCCCGGCTGGAGCGCAGGTCGGTGGCGACGGCCACGATCAGGCCGCTGGCCAGCGACAGGCCGACCGCCGCCACGACCGTGGTGGCGACCGCGTGCACGGCGGACTCCTGATGGAACTGGACGATCGCGAACCCGCAAAGCTGCAGAACGACGGTGGCCACCACCACCGGCCACTCGGCGATGGCGGCGATGATGCACGTCAGCGCCACCATCGACACGATGAACGCATCGTCCGCATGCGGCCCCGCCATCCAGGCCGACGAGGCACAGATGAAGGCCGGTACCAGCGCGATCAGGACGATCCACTCCACCCGCGTCAGCGTGCGGCGCACCAGCAGCCAGACGATCGCTGCCAGCAGCACCAGCGCCTTTGCGATCACCGGCCCGTATCCGCCGCGCGCGCCCAGCGCCAGCGACGCGGCGATGCCGATCGGCGACAGCAGCAGGTACAGGAGCAGCACCACCCGGCGGCGGCCCTGTGGCCCCCGCGTCGCCTCGTCCATGACCAGCCGCCGCCAGCCGCCTGCACGCGCTCTCAGCGTTGCGGCCATGTCCCAGTATCCCAGATCACCCGCGCGCTCCCGCCTGCCGCAGGGTCAGGCGATCATCGGAACCTGCACCTCGATCACCGGCTCGATGCGCTCGAAGATGTCCTCGAGGCTGGTGCCGGTGACCGTGATGCCATGGTTCTTGAGCCCGACCACAGCGTGCGAGGGGTCGTGCTCGTCGCGGATGATGTCCGCCACGGCCACCGCCAGCTCGGCCGTGCCGCAGGGGTAGTTGAACTCGGTTGCGGGGATGCCCGGGATCCACGCGTGCACGTGCACGATCGCGTTCACCTCGGGGTGCTCCTGGTAGATCATCCAGTGCTCGATGGCGTCGACCGACACGCGGTTCGGCTCGATGCCGGGCGGCACGGACAGCACCATGGTGCCGGTGTCGGCCTCGTAGTCCTTCACCATCAGGACGTCCTTGCCGACCTCGCGCAGGTCTGACTTGTCGACGCCGGACGCGCTCATCCAGTAGCGCCGCTCGTCCTTGCGCACCGACAGGTTGCCGTAGGAGAGGCCGCCGATCCCGTAGATGCGCTTGATCGCGCGCAGCTCCTTCTCGGGCACGATCTCGTGCAGCGGGAACGGCGCCGGCAGCAGGCCCAGCGCGTCCAGGCGGTGCCCGGCCTGGTAGAGGCTCTCGGTCAGCTCGTCGCCCTGCCACAGCTCCGGCTCGAGGTCGTGCTCGAAGCGGTTGTCGATCACCAGCCGCGAGGTCGCCAGCGGCGTGATGCGATCGACGATGTCGCGGATCCAGGCGTCGAGATCGCCCGGGTCGGGGATCGAGTAGTGGCCGCGCTCCGGCGTCACGAAGTGGCAGGAGTCGCCCGGCACCACCAGCATGCCCAGGTTGGCCAGGCCGCGCACCATCAGCGGATACTCGTAGCGCAGCACGTCGTCGGGCACCTCGGACGCCGAGTGGATGATGGTCACGTAGGTGCCGCGCTGCCGGCGCCGGAACGGCTTCGGCTTGTCGGGGTTGATGAAGTTGAACACGACCTCGGCGTCGACGGGGTTCTCGTCGTCGTCCCAGCCGTAGCCGCGGCGCAGCCACTCGTCGCGCAGCCGCGTGCGGAACTCCGCCAGCGCGGGGTCGTCGCTACCCGGCCCCCAGTAGGCAATCTTGGTGGTCACGCGGTCACATCCGCGAGGTCGTCCAGCTTCACTTCCAGCATCTCCTTCTCACCTTCCATCTCAACGACGCATGCATCCCGCAGCACCTCGTAGCTGCGAACGACGCCCCGGCCCTGGGGTGTCGTGACGATGCGCCCCACAGCAGGGGCCCGATCCCGGAACGACCGGTAGACCGGATGCTCAAATGCAAGACAGCAGCGTAGCCTGCCGCAGAGACCGGTGATGCGGCCGGGGTTCATCGGCAGCTCCTGGTCCTTGGCCATCTTGAGCGTGATCGGGCTCTCGTGCGAGGGGTAGCGGTTGCAGCACTTGGTGGGGCCGCAGAGGCCGCCGCCGCCGGACAGCCGGGCCCCCTCGCGGGGGCCGACGGCGCGCACCTCGACGCGGCGGTTCAGCCGTTTGGCCAGCTCCGACTGCAGCGCCTGCGTGTCCAGCCGCTCCTCGCTGCCGTACGAGAACACGATCCGGCTCTGGTCGAACACCATCTCGGCCGACAGCGGCTTGACCGGCAGCTGGAAGCGGCGGGCCAGCTCGCGGAACAGCAGCATCGAGCGCTTGGCCTCGATCCGGTTCCTGCGCACCTGCTCGTGGTCGTCGGCGCCGGCGCGGCGGATCACGCGCTTCAGCGGCCCGGTCAGCTCCGAGTCGGGCACGTCGTGGTTGGCCTGCACCACCCGGCCCAGCTCGCGGCCCCGGGCGGTCTGGCAGATCACGTTTTCGTCCCAGCGCAACTCGAGCCCGGCGGGATCGAAGGAGTACACCTTGCCGCCTGGCTGAAACACGACGCCGACCACAGTCGCCATCTGATCTAACTCCCTGCTGGAGCCAGCCGCAGACGGTGAAACATCGCCTCCACGGCCAACGCCGGCTGCACGTTTGTCTCGAGTGTCCGACGCGCCTCCGAGACCACCAGCACCGCTCGTGCGGCGTCCGCGGGGGCACACCGTCTGGCGTCGTCAATCAGCTCGCCCGACAGGTCCAAGTTTACCACCGTGCCATCCGCGCCAATCGCCGCAGCCATCAGATCCCGGTACCACAACGCGACCATATCGACCGCGTCGCGGACCTCCTCCATCTGGGCGCGGCGGGCGGTGCGCTTGGCGCGTTCCTCGATCCGCTTCTCGAGCGCCTTGCGCTGACGGGCGTCCTCGACACCCTCCAGCTGCGGCGCGGCCTCCTGCTCGATCTGCTTCTGGGCCTGGGCGGAGCGAGCGGACGCCGCGTCGGTGATCACCTGGGCGGCGGCGCCCGGGTCGAACTCGGGATCGACCAGGCTGGCGCGCGCCAGCGCCAGGTAGGTGCGACGGCGCTCGGCCGACTCCGGGTCGGAGGCCAGCCGCTGGGCGCGGCCGGCGTCGCCCAGCGCCGCCCGCGCGGCCACCGCATCGCCGGTCAGCTCGGTCAGCTGAGCGCTGCTCAGCCGCCGGAATGGGATCGGCACCACCCGGGAGCGGATGGTCGGGAGCATGCCCTCGGCGTGGTCGGATACGAGCACGAACACGGCGTAGGCGGGCGGCTCCTCGAGCGACTTCAGGAGCGCGTTGGCGCTCTCGGTGCGGAGCAGGTGGGCGTCCAGGATCATGTAGACGCGGCGGTCGGCCTCGAACGGCCGCATGTGCAGGTCGCGGCGCAGCTCGCGGGCGTGGTCGATCAGGATCGAGCCGCCCTCGGCCTCCAGCACGAACAGATCGGGGTGGGCACGGGTCTCGATCCGGCCCAGCCGCGAGTCGAGCAGCGCGGCCGCGAAGTGCTCGGCGTAGCGACGCTTGCCGGTGCCGGCCGGGCCCGAGAAGAGATAGGCGTGGCCGGGGTCGGCCAGCGCGGCGGTCAGCAGGGGCTGCGCCTCGGACTGCGGCGGCAGGCCCTCGAACGGCGCGTTCACAGGTTCGCCGCCTCGCGGACGCGGGCCAGGACGGTGCGCGGAGGGCCGGACGCGTCCACCACGTGGATGCGCTCGGGAAACCGGGCGGCGGCGGCCGCAAAGCCCTTCGCCACCGCGGCGTGGAAGCCGTCGCTCTCGGACTCGATGCGGTCGGGGGTGTCGCCGCGGCGCGCGGCCGCCAGCTCGGGCGGGAGCTCCAGCAGCAGCGTGATGTCGGGCATCAGGCCGCCGGTCGCCAGCTCGTTTGCCTGCAGCACCTGCTCCAGGCCGAGGCCGCGGGCGACGCCCTGGTAGGCCAGCGATGAGTCGATGAAGCGGTCGGCCACGACCACCTCTCCCCGGGCCAGCGCCGGCAGGATCACCTGGTCGACGAGCTGGGCGCGGGCGGCGGCGTACAGCAGCGCCTCGGCGGCGCCGCCGATCACCGAGTCGCCGTCCAGCAGCAGCTCGCGGATGCGCTCGCCGATGGGCGTGCCGCCCGGCTCACGGACGCGCACCACGGTGCGCCCCTCCAGCTCCAAGGCGGCGGCCAGCATCGCGGCCTGGGTGGTCTTGCCGCAGCCGTCGAGGCCCTCGAAGGAGATGAACACGGCTTGATGGTACCGAGCGGCGCCAGTAGGCGGCCCGGAGTTGACAATAGCACGAATGCGATATAGCGTCTATGGTATGAGCGAATACGCGAACGCTTCGACTCGACTCGGCCGCGCACTGGGCGCGGCATGCATCCTGCTCGCCGGCACGGTGCCGCTCGGGGTTGCCCTGATCGCCGCACTCGCTGCAGGGTTGTCCGACAACCCGAACGCGACGGGCCCCGGTGACGGCGCCTTCGTTCTGGCGTTCGCGGTCATGCTCGGGTGCACGGCGCTTGCGGCCCGCGTGGCGCTCGAGCCCGCCCTGCGCAGTGACCTCGGCCGGTGGTGGTTTGCTGCCTCGGTGCTCGCGCTCGTACCGATCTACCCGGCCGTCGCCTTCGCCTCGGTGGTGGCGCTCCGAGGCAACGGAAACTGGGTCGCTGCGGTCGCGTTCATCCTCCTCTGTGGTGGCGCGTACGTCTGCGTGTGGGCGGCCGGCGCTAGGTGGATCGGGCGCCAGCGAGCGGGTGCAATCCGCACTTCAGCCTGAGAAACTCCGGCGCGTGGAGCGCCGAGCAGATCCCGCGCTCAAGCCCCGCCCCGTCCCCGCCGACAAACGTGCCCGACGTCGCGAAACCCGTGCTACGCACGGCACGGAATCGACACAAACCCACGGGAATGCCCGTGCTACCCTCTCCGCCCTGAATGGGAAAAACGCTCGTCATAGCCGAGAAGCCGTCCGTTGGCAAGGACTACGCCAAGGCGCTTCCAGGGTCCTTTAAGGCAGAGTCCGACTACCTCGAGTCGGACGACTTCGTCGTGTCCTGGGCGGTCGGCCACCTGGTCGAGCTGGCCGAGCCCGAGGACTACGACCCCAAGTACAAGCTGTGGTCGCTGAACCGGCTGCCGATCATCCCCGACGAGTTCCACCTGAAGCCGATCGAGGGCCGCGGCAAGAAGCAGCTGGACGTGCTGCGCAAGCTGGCCAAGCGCAAGGACGTCGACGAGATCGTGAACGGCTGTGACGCCGGGCGCGAGGGCGAGCTGATCTTCGAGTACATCCGCGAGCTGCTGGCGGTGGACAAGCCGGTCAAGCGGCTGTGGGTGTCGTCGATGACCAAGGACGCGATCCGCGAGGGCTTCGAGCACCTGCGCGATTCGTCCGAGATGGCGCCGCTCAGCGCCGCCGCCCGCTCCCGCGGCGAGGCCGACTGGCTGGTCGGCATGAACGGCACCCGCGCCGCCACCAAGGTCGGCCGCCTGGAGGGCGTCGTGTCGCTGGGCCGGGTGCAGACGCCCACGCTGGCGCTGATCGTGCGCCGCGACCTCGAGATCGACGCCTTCGTCCCCGAGACCTACTTCCAGGTCGACGCCCGCTTCCAGCTCGACCAGGAGCGCACGTACCTGGGCCGCTGGTTCGAGGGCAAGGAGGACCGCACCTCGGAGCACGAGCGGGCGCAGGCTGTTGCCGACGCCGCCTCGGGCGCCGACGCCAGCGTGCTCTCGGTCAAGCGCAACGAGCGCAAGACGCGCCCGCCGCTGCTCTACGACCTGACCAGCCTGCAGCGCGAGGCCAACAGCCGCTACGGCCTGTCCGCCCAGCGCACGCTGGCCGCCGCCCAGCGCCTCTACGAGGGCTCGTCCCACGGCGCCGTCATCACCTATCCCCGCACCCGCTCGCAGTTCCTGCCCTCCGATCAGATCCCGACCCTGAAGCGGATCGCCGCCTCGCTGGGCGGCATCCCCGCCTACAAGCCCCACGCCGAGTACGTGGCTGGGCTGGACGTGCTGCCGCTGGCGCGCGTCGTCAACGACGGCAAGGTCGACGACCACCACGCGATCATCCCCACCGGCGACCTGCCGCGCGGCGAGCTGTCCAACGACGACCGCCGCGTCTACGACCTGATCTGCCGCCGCTACCTGGCCGTGTTCCACCCCGAGGCCCGGTTCGAGGACACCGAGGTCGTGACCGAGGCCGGCGGCTCCCGCTTCCGCACCAAGGGCCGGCGGCTGCTCGAGGCCGGCTGGCGCGGCCCCGCCTTCGGCGACGAGCCGGCCGAGCCGGAGCGCAAGGGCGACGAGGAGCCGGAGCAGACCCTGCCGCGGATCGACGAGGGCGAGCGCGGCACGTGCACCTCGGCCGAGGTGCTGGAGAAGCAGACCACGCCGCCCGGCCGCTACACCGAGGCATCGCTGCTGGGCGCCATGGAGACGGCCGGGCGCGCCATCGACGACGAGGAGCTGCGCGAGGCCATGAAGGAC
>DASUHV010000125.1:0-5716 GCA_036273355.1 Gaiellales bacterium | reverse complement strand
CGTGATCGAGGGCTACCGCGAGAAGTGCGAGACCAAGACCGTGCTGGGCGCGCGCTTCGCCAAGAAGCCGCTGGAGCTGGACATCCCGGTCTACATCACGGGCATGAGCTTCGGCGCGCTGTCGCTGGAGGCCAAGATGGCGCTGGCCAAGGGCGCCTCCATGGCCGGCAGCGCGACCTGCTCCGGCGAGGGCGGCATGATCCCGCCCGAGCGCGACCTCTCCACCAAGTGGTACTACCAGTGCATCCAGAGCCGGTACGGGTTCAACCCGCACCACCTGATGCTTGCCGACGCCTGCGAGTTCTTCATCGGCCAGGGCTGCAAGGTCGGCCTGGGCGGCCACCTGATGGGCCAGAAGGTGACCGAGCAGGTGGCCGAGATGCGCTCGCTGCCGGCCGGCATCGACCAGCGCTCGCCGGCCCGGCACCCCGACTGGCTGGGCCCCGACGACCTCTCCCTGAAGATCCAGGAGGTGCGCGAGGCCACCGACTACCAGATCCCGATCCAGCTCAAGCTGGGCGCCGCCCGCGTCTACGACGACGTGCGGATGGCGGCCAAGTGCGGGCCGGACATCATCTACCTGGACGGCGCCGAAGGTGGCACCGGAGCGGGCCCGCACATCGCCACCGAGGAGACCGGCATCCCGCTGATGGCGGCCATCCCGGAGGCGCGCCGGGCGCTCGAGGACGTCGGCCTGGCCGACGAGATCGACCTGGTCGTGGCCGGCGGCATCCGCAACGGCGGCGACATCGCCAAGGCCATCGCGCTGGGCGCCAAGGCGGTCGCGATCGGCCACTCCGCGCTGATGGCGCTGAACTGCAACAAGGAGATCCCCGGCGTCACCGACTACGAGGGCACCATCGGCGTGCCGGCCGGCCAGTGCTACCACTGCCACACCGGCCGCTGCCCGGTCGGGATCACCACGCAGGACCCGGAGCTGCGCAAGCGGCTGGTCGTCGACGAGGCCGCCGAGCGCGTCTACAACTTCCTGCACACGCTCACGCTCGAGGTGCAGATGCTGGCGCGCGCCTGTGGCAAGACCAACATCCACAGCCTCGAGCCCGAGGACCTCTGCGCCCTCACCACCGAGGCCGCCGCGATGGCGCGGGTGCCGCTGGCCGGCACCACCTACATCCCCGGCGTCACCGAGGAGCGCACGCTGAACGAGATCAAGAAGTTGGTCGAGCGACAGCACCAGGACGACGTGGACGACGGCCAGAACACGACCACGCCGCTGCACGCGGCCGGAGACTGACGATGACCAAGGAACCCGACAAGACCACCGTCGGCATCGACGCCGAGTACCTGTCAGGCCACCGTTTCCCCTACCAGGAGGACATGAGCCTGGTCGAGGACGTCGATCTGATGGCCGCCACGCCCGGCCAGGACATCAACTGGCTGGAGGACGTCGAGCTGCTGGTCGAGGACGGCCTGCCGGCCGTGTTCGACCGCTACTCGAACTCGTTCCTGAAGCTGTACTTCGACATCCCCGAGGGCCGCGAGAACGAGATCGCGCGCAAGGTGCTGATCAAGCACCTGCAGTCGGGCAACAGCTACGGCATCCAGCTCAAGGAGAAGCACTGCAAGTTCCCCCAGCCCGAGCTGGGCTCCTGGGTGGTGAACTCGCGCATCGTCGGCGACGACTGGCACGCGCCCGTGCTCGAGGGCTGGCAGCCGCCCGCGCACTGACCTCCGTACGACAGATGCTGTAGATTCGTCGCGCGCCCCCCGCAGATGGGCGCGGACTCCGACTCCCAGGAGCGTCCGCCACGGCCCGGCGGACGCTCCCTGATGCTGCCCGCCGCTTCGCTCAGGCTCCCAGCAGCTCCGCCGCCTCGCGCGCGGCGCCCTGCTCGCCCCGGTAGCTGAGCCGCCTGTGGTCCGACAGCGGCAGCCACCGCGCCGACGCCACCTCCAGGCGCATCGCCGACTCGATGTCGCCGATCCGCCCCGACCGGTAGCGCATCAGGTGGAACACCACGATCTTGAAGATGCGCTGGCCGCCGCGCGTGTAGACGTAGCGCACGTCCGTCAGCCGCCGGTCGACGTCGCAGCGCAGCCCCGTCTCCTCCAGCACCTCGCGGGCCGCAGTCTCGCCGGCGCCCTCACCCGCGTCGATCAGCCCCTTGGGCAGCGCCAGCACGCCCGGCCGCCCGTTCGGCTCGATCACCGCGAACCACCAGCGGCCGCGCATGCGCCGCACCGCCACGCCACCGGCCGAGAGCTCGCGCGGCATCAGGCCACGCTCACGACCAGGGGTACGGGCTGTTCGAGACCGGGTGCAGGTCGCCGGTCGCGAACCGCTCGTAGCGGAACGGCGACAGCAGGCTCGAGTGCCCGCCGGTCACGACCTTGGCCACCTCGCGCCCGACCCCGATCATCTTGTAGCCGTGGTTCGAGTCCGCGATCACGTAGACGTTGGGCAGCATGTAGTCGAACACCGGGAAGCTGTCCACGGTGAAGCAGCCGACGCCGCCGGAGCGGATGTTCTTGTACGTCGCGCGCTTGCCCTCGAACCGCTTCATGCAGTGCGACAGCGACGCGCACCACATGTCGGCGAAGCCCTCCTGCACCGAGGACGTCGGGTAGGGGTCGACCTGGAACGTCTCGCCCACCACCACCGGTGCCGCACCGCCCTGGACGCCGTGCAGGTCCTGCTTGAAGTAGTTGCCCCAGAACTCGTCGGTGATCAGCGTGCCCTCGTCGTCGTAGAGCGGGGCGTCCGAGTCGACGTGGAGCACCGGCGGCATCGAGCCGTCCTCGAGCGACAACAGCTTGGGGTCGACGTCGATCTCGCCCTCCTGCAGGTACCAGTACGTCCACATGTTCTGGTCGCGGTGCACCTCGCCCTCGGGCGTGCGCACGTCCAGCCGGTTGGGCAGCCCCAGCATCGTCCAGATCTCCTCGACCCAGGGGCCCACGCCGACGATCACCTGCTCGGCCTGGACGTCGCCCTGGTCGGTGTGGACGGTGGTCACCGCGTCCGAGCCGTCGAACTCGAAGCCGGTCACGCGCACGCCGTCCATCAGCCGCGCTCCGGCCGCCTTGGCCTTGCCGGCCAGGCCGTGCAGCGAGGCCATGTTGTTGGCGAAGCCGCCCTTCTCCTCGTGCAGGCAGACGTGCACGCCCTGTGCCCGCCAGTCCGGGAACATCCCCAGCATGTAGTCGCGCACCTCGCGCTCGCCCACGATCAGCTGCGACGGGTAGCCGATGTTCTGCTGGCGCTCGTGCACCTCGGTCAGGTCCGAGACCTGCCGCTCCGCGCCCAGCGCCATGTAACCGACCGGGTGGTAGCTGAAGGCCGCCGGATCCTGTTCCCAGACCTCGACGTTGGCCGCCATCAGCTCGCTCATCGCGGGCTGGTAGTAGTTGTTGCGCACGACGCCGCAGGCGATGCCGGACGCGCCGGCGCCGACGCCGGTCTTGTCGATCACGAGCACGTCCGGCGTCTCGCCGGCCGCCGACTGCTCCTTCGCCAGGTGCCACGCGCTGGACAGCCCGTGGATGCCGGCTCCGATCACCAGGTACTTGACGGACGAGGGCAGTGACATGCTCAGATCTCCTTCCATTGCCACTAAGGCAATAGCGTTTCTCTACTGGACCCGTGGATTGTAGCCCAGCGCCGCGGACAGCGCATCAGCCCGCTCAAGCAGCAGCGGCAGCGCCGCCTCGCGCTTCTTGCGGCCGAACCGCTGGGCCGGCCCCTGGACGCCGAGGATCGCCGCCAGCCGCCCGTTGGCGCCGTACACGGGCGCCGCGATCGCGTTCAGGTCGACCTCCCGCTCCTTCACCGCCTGCGCCCAGCCCTGCTGCTGCACGTCGGCGATCTCGCGCCGCAGCATCTTCGCGTCGGGCAGCGTGCGATCGGTGAACCGCTCCAGCCGGCCATCCGGTGTGGCGCCGGCTCCGAACGCCAGCATCACCTTGCCCGTGGCGGTGGCGTGGGCGACGCTGGGGCGCCCCACCTGGGCGATGCTGGCGACCGCCTTGCGGCTGGCGACGAAGTCGACCGTGACCGCCTCCCGCTCGCCCGCGATCGAGAGCGTCGCCGTCTCGCCGGTGGCCTGCTCCAGCGCCGTCAGGTGCGGCCGCGCCAGCGTGCGCAGGTCGAGGCTCGACATCATGTGGTTGGCCAGCCGGATCAGGTGCGGCCCCAGCCGGTAGCGGCCGCTCTCGGGCAGGTGCTCGACGTACCCGCCGGCCACCAGCGTCGACAGCAGGCGCGAGACGGTGCTGGCGTTGATCCCCGTGCGGCGGGCCAGCTCGTTGGTGCCGGCCTCGCCCGGCACGTCGAGGAACGCATCCAGCACCTTCATGGCTCGCTCGACCGCCTCCAGGCGGCGCTCCGCGGGTCGTCCTGTGGGTGGCATCCGCCTATTCTGGCGTAGACTCGGCCGCGATGGGCGGGACGACGTTGACACGCACCACCTTCGACGCGGTGCAGCGGCGGATTCCGGGGGCCGAGTTCGCCGCCTGGGAGGGCTGGGACTGGATTGCCGGATTCGGCAACGCCCACGCCGAGCACCGGGCCGTGCGCACCGCCTGCGGCGTCTGGGACGAGTCGCCGCTGCAGAAGTGGGTGCTCCACGGCCCCGACGCGCTGGTCGCCGCCGACCGCTGCTTCACCAACGACATGCAATCGCTGCGTCCCGGCCAGGTCCGCTACGGCGCGTTCTGCGACGACGACGGCCGCATGCTCGGGGACGGCACCGTCTTCGCGTTCGCGCCCGACCGTTGCTGGGTCGTGACGGCGCTGGAGTCGGACGGCGAGGCGCTGCGGGAGGCGGCCGCCGCCCTCGACGTGGCGCTCTCGAACCACACCCACGAGCTGCCGCACCTGCAGCTGCAGGGACCGCGCTCGCGAGCGCTGCTGGAGCGCCTGGGCGGCCTCGACCTGTCCGGCCTCGGCTATTACCGGTTCCTGACCGAGCCGGTCGACCTGGCCGGCGTGCCCGTCACGCTCGCGCGCTGCGGGTACTCCGGCGAGCTGGGCTACGAGCTCTACGTCAGCCCGGACGCCGCCGAGGCGCTGTGGGAGGTGCTGCTGGGCAGCGGGCAGGTCACGCCGTACGGCCTGAACGCGGTCGAGACGCTGCGCCAGGAGTCGGGCTTGATCTTCATCGGTGCCGACTACTTCCCGGGCGACACCGACCCGTACGAGATGAACCTCGATCACGTGATCCGGCTCGAGAAGCCGGCGTTCCGCGGGCAGGAGGCTCTGCGCCGGATCGCGGCCGCGCCTGCCCGGCGGCTGACCACTGTCTCGGTCTCGGGCGACGAGCCGGCGGTGCCGGGCGGCGACGTGCGCACCGGCGGCGACCCGGTTGGCGAGGTGCGCAGCGCCTGCTGGTCGCCGACCCTGGAGCGGCTGATCGCCATGGTCGTGATCGACGCCCCGCTGATCGTCCCCGGCGCCCGCTTCGACCTCGAGCTGGAGGCGGGTGGCACGGCGACCGGCGTGGTAGGCGACCATCCCATCTACGACACACACAAGCTGCGCCCTCGCGCATGACAAGGAGGACATGATGGCAATCGCAACACAGAACGGCGCCTACATCGGCGGGCAGTGGATCGAGGGCGACGGCGAGCGGATCGAGGTCACGAGCCCCGGCAGCGGCGAGACCGTCGGCGCGGTCACCGCCTCCAGCGAGGCGCAGGTGGACGCGGCCGTGCGGGCTGCGGCCGCAGCCTTCCCGGCCTGGCGTGCCACCCCGAT
>DASUHV010000124.1:0-7064 GCA_036273355.1 Gaiellales bacterium | reverse complement strand
CACTGCCTGCTGAACGCGAACGCCAAGGTCGACGAGGGCGCGCGCTGCGCGGGCGTGTCGGCGCCGGTGGTGGGGCTGCTCCGCGAGCACGGCGCCACGATCCGGCAGATGCCCTGCCCGGAGCTGGCGTTCGGCGGCACCCGGCGGTTCTGGGCGGTGCGCGAGCAGTACGACACGCCGGCCTTCCGGGCGCATTGCCGGGCGCTGGCCGCGCCCGTGGCGGAGCAGATCCGGGCCGACCTCGGCTCCGGCGCGAGGGTGGTGATCATCGGCATCGACGGCAGCCCCAGCATGGGCGTCGAGCTGACCGCCAGCGCCGCTGACTGGGGCGGCCGGCCGGACAAGCCGCGCGACGAGGACTACCCGGTCACGCCGGGGCCGGGCCTGTTCACGGAGACGCTGCTGGACCTGCTGGGAGACGACGTGGCGCGGGCGCGTGTGGTCGGGATCGGACAGGACCTGTTCGACTACGACGAGCCGGCGGAGCTGGCCAAGCTGGCGGCAGCCGTGGAGGACACCGGTGCGCGGTGACCTGCGATCGCGGCGGGTGGCCGTGGTGCCCGACTCGGTGCTGAACCCGCCCGCGGGCGGGGCCGATCACCTGGCGCCGCTGACGGAGGCCGGCTGGGGCCTGGTGGTGCTGCCACCGGCGGGCCTGCCGGCCGGCACCGAGCAGGCGATGGTCGCCGCCATCGCCGACCAGGTGGTGACGTTCCTGGACGATGACTACGAGGTCGCCCTGGGGTGGCCGGGCGATGAGCGCACGGAACGGCTGATCGAGGCGCTGTCCGCCGTCGGGCGACGCGTCGAGCGGCGGATCGACTTGCTGGACTAACGGCTCAAGCGGTGGCCTCGTTCGAGCGTGCGATCCGCAGCTCGAGCGGGGTCGACTGGCGCGCGCTTCCGGCCTGCATCTTGCGTCGCTTCTCGGCCATCCGCAGCAGCTCCTCGTGCTCGTGCGGGGTGTAGCCCCAGTCGGTCTCGGGGTCCACCGTCGCGCTGTTGCGCTTCGCGTCCTTCATCCCAATCCTCCGTGCTTGTGGCTCGCGCCCGAAACACTACCTAGTCGATGTGACGAGTGTAAAGGCACTTGCCGATTTCCAGGTTTTTTCCTGTTTGACACCCATTCGCCACCCGGCTCCGCCGGGCGTATGCGACCATGCAGACCATGAGCAGCTCGCACGGCACGAGGGTGGTCGGGGGCGGTCTCCTGTGCGAGCTGCACGCGCATTCGCGCTGGAGCGACGGCGATCTCGAGCTGGCCGACGTCGTCGACCTCTACGGGCGTGCCGGGTTCGACGTGCTGTGCATCACGGACCACGTCGTGCGGGACGGAGGGATGATCACGGCCGCCGTCCACGCCGAGTACCTGGCCGAGATCCGGCGGCAGGCGGAACATGCGCGGCGACGGCATGGTCTGCTGGTGCTGCCGGGACTGGAGCTGACGTGGGACGACGCCGACGCACAGCAGGCCGCGCACGCCGTGGCGGTCGGGCTGGACCGGTTCGTGGGCCTCGAGGATGGGCTGGATGCGGCGGTCGAGACGGCGCGCGACCACGGTGCGGCGATCATCGCGGCGCACCCGCACGGCGCCCGGCGCGACAGCATCCCCGGCCGCACCACCCAGCGCTGGTGGCACGATCCGGCCGTGCGCTCGCTGGCGCACCGGTTCGAGCTGATCAACCGCACGCAGGTGTTCGACTGGGTGGCCGAGGCCGGCCTGCCGGCGGTCGCGAACGGCGACTTCCACCAGCCCGGGCACCTGGCCACCTGGAAGACCGTGCTGCCGGTGGAACCTGACGCGGACGCGGTGGTGGCGTACCTGCGGTCGCAGGCGCCGGCCATGATCACGCGGCCGGCGGTGCTGCACCCGCTGGCGCAGCAGGCCGGCGTCGCTGCATAGGGACAAGGTCTGGCGGCTCGATCGCTGGTGGTAATACTGCAGGTCAGGCTGAAGCCAGACCCTTGCAACTCGGAGTGTCTGGCTTCAGCCTGACACTGCCGGTCGACAAGCAACGCCACGTGGTACGTCGCCCAGCGCGATGGCTCGCAGTACCTCTGCAGGGTCAGGCTAAAGCCAGACCCTTGCAGCTCGGAGACGCCACGCGGTACTTCGCCCAGCGCGATGGCTCGCAGTACCTCTGCAGGGTCAGGCCAAAGCCAGACCCTTCGGCCGCTCGTGGGCCTGCCGCCATCTACCCTGCATCGGTGAGCCCGCACACACACAAGCTCCGCGATGACATCCGAAACATCGCGATCATCGCCCACGTCGACCACGGCAAGACCACGCTCGTGGACGCGCTGCTGCAGCAGTCCGGCACCTTCGCCGCCCACGCCGAGGTGGTCGACCGGATCATGGACGCCGGGCTCGAGCGCGAGTGCGGCATCACGATCCTGGCCAAGAACGCGGCCTGCCGCTACCAGGGCACCAAGATCAACATCATCGACACCCCCGGGCACGCCGACTTCGGCGGGGAGGTCGAGCGCGGCCTGACGATGGTCGACGGCGTGCTGCTGCTGGTCGACGCCAGCGAGGGGCCGCTGCCGCAGACCCGGTTCGTGCTGCGCAAGGCGCTGGCCGCGCGGCTGCCGGTGATCCTGGTCGTGAACAAGGTCGACCGGCCCGACGCCCGCGCGGCCGAGGTGGTGAACGAGATCTACCAGCTGTTCTTCGACCTCGACGCCGACGAGTCGCAGATCGATTTCCCGATCGTCTACACGATCGCCCGCGACGGCCTCGCCTCGCTCACGGAGGACGAGCCGGGTACCGACATGCATCCGCTGTTCGAGCTGATCCTCGACCGCGTGCCGCCGCCGCGCTACCACGAGGGCTCGCCGTTCCAGGCCCGCGTCGCCAACCTCGACTCCTCCCCCTACCTGGGCCGGCTGGCGCTCTGCCGCGTGCACGAGGGCGAGCTGAACAAGGGCGAGATGGTGGCCTGGTGCAAGGCCGACGGCACGATCACGCGCACCAAGATCACCGAGATGTTCGTGGCCGAGGGGCTCGACCGCGTGGCGGCCGACCACGTCGGGCCGGGCGAGGTGATGGCCGTCGCCGGCCTCCAGGAGATCATGATCGGCGAGACGATCGCCGACGCCGATGACCCCCACCCGCTGCCCGTGATCAAGGTGGACGAGCCGTCGCTGGCGATGACCCTGGGCACCAACTCCTCGCCGTTCGCCGGCCGCAGCGGCACGAAGCTGACCGCGCGTATGATCAAGGACCGGCTCGACCGCGAGCTGGTCGGGAACGTCAGCCTGCGGGTGTTCGACACCGACCGGCCGGACACGTGGGAGGTGCAGGGCCGCGGCGAGCTGCAGCTGGCGGTGCTGATCGAGCTGATGCGGCGCGAGGGCTTCGAGCTCACGATCGGGAAGCCGCAGGTGGTCACGCGCGAGGTGGACGGCAAGGTCTGCGAGCCGGTGGAACGGGTCACGATCGACGTGCCGGAGGAGTACTCGGGCACGGTGATCCAGGCGCTGGCGGTGCGCAAGGGGCGGATGGAGCAGATGACCAACCACGGATCGGGGTGGGTGCGGCTTGACTACGTGATCCCGGCCCGCGGCCTGCTCGGGTTCCGCACCGAGTTTCTGACCGAGACGCGCGGCACCGGCATCCTGCACCACGTGTTCGATCGCTACGAGCCCTGGCACGGCGAGATCAGCGGCCGCCAGAACGGCTCGCTGATCGCCGACCGCACCGGGCCGGCATCGACGTACGCGATGACCAACCTGCAGGAGCGCGGCGTGCTGTTCGTCTCCCCCAGCGAGGACTGCTACGAGGGCATGCTGGTCGGCGAGAACGCCCGCGCAGACGACCTCGACGTGAACATCGCCAAGGCCAAGCAGATGACCAACGTCCGTTCCAACGCCGACGTGCTGGTGCGACTGGCGCCGCCGCGCCTGCTCAGCCTCGACCAGGCGCTCGAGTACATCGAGGAGGACGAGTGCGTCGAGGTCACGCCCGACGTGATCCGCCTGCGCAAGGTCGAGCTGTCGGCGTCGAGGCGTCAGAGCCAGCGGTCGAAGAGCAAACGCGACGCGCGCGACTGACGGCGTGAACCGATAACGCTCAACCGTCGTACAACGAATACCGACGGAATAGTTGCGTTTGTCCGAAACGTTCTGTATGTTTGGAGTCGCAATGACGAAATTGTCTTTCATCGAAATGTTCGCCGCCCGATCGACCTCCGTCGATCCGGTGACGCATGGCCGGCTGGATAGCCAGCCCGGCACGGAGGCCCTCGCCTAGGACCTGGATTTCGAGCAACAGCTCACTACAGGACCACGCGAGGGCGACTCACACGAGTCGCCCTCAGTCGTTAACAGACATCACGAATCACCTGAACCGAAGGACACGAACACCACCATGACCGCGACACCCTTGAACACCGCCATGCTGGCAGGCGCCTGGGCGAAAGACCTCGCCCACGCCGCGCCGCGGCATGCCTGTGATCGGGGTGTCGAAGCCTCAGATACCAGCATGCAGCCCCGCGCGGACACCCTCATCTCAAGGAGCGTGCAGACCTAGAAACGGGTCAACGACACGCAATCCGACGAGGTGAGGGCGATCCCAAGGGGTCGCCCTCAATCGTTTAAGCCCTCCCAGGTCGGGAGCATCAGCAGAGAGGCTCGAATCCTCTCAAGGGCAATCCGGGAAAACCCTGGCGCTGCTGGGGAGGACTCGCACAGTGCCGCAAGGCGTGCGGGGGCCGGCCCTCCACGAGGAGGAGTCCGGTTGGGAGCTCGGGGACCTGACGAGAGAAAACGCCAGGGGACCGATACCGACGACTGAGA
This sequence comes from Gaiellales bacterium, assembly GCA_036273355.1. Taxonomy (GTDB): domain Bacteria; phylum Actinomycetota; class Thermoleophilia; order Gaiellales; family JAICJC01; genus JAICYJ01. The sequence continues at coordinate 2,267 of DASUHV010000124.1, read as the reverse complement.
GGGAACTGGAGCTGATGTGCACGTGGTGAAGTATTCGCGGCGCCGTGACCGAGTGGCTCAGGTAGCAGGTTGCAACCCTGCTCTAGGACGGTTCGATTCCGTCCGGCGCCTCTCCGGATCCGCGACGTAACTGATAGGTAACACCGACATCGTGGGGTGGTAGCTGAGATGGTCCAAGCGCCCGGTTGAAGCCCGGGAGACGGGGATTCGAGCGCCTCTCACCCCACCTTTGACACCTTTGGGGGTGTGGCTCAGTGGCAGAGCATCCGCTTGTCGAGCGGCAGGTCGCGAGTTCGATTCTCGCCATCCCCGTGAAGCAACCAACGTTTCACCACACACCGGTATGGCGGAATGGGTAGACGCGCTGGTCTCAGAAACCAGTGGAGATTCTCCGTGGGGGTTCGACTCCCTCTGCCGGTACTCGCTGAGCTTTGGGGGATGGGACTGCTGGGAGTGGTCACTCGGTTTGCACCCGGGACGACAGGCGGGTTCGATGCCCGCATCCTCCACTCGCACGTGCACGACGCCCGCCCTCGTAGCTCAATGGACCAGAGTGCCAGGCTTCGAACCTGGTGGTTGGAGGTTCGAATCCTCCCGAGGGCTCTCAGCATGGGGATGCATTGGGAATGCGGCGATCCCAAGTGGCTGTAAACCACCCGCCTCCGGCTCTGGCAGTTCGACTCTGTCCGTCCCCACTCCATCACCTGCCTCTGTAGTTCACTGGACAGAACGCGAGCGTGCGAAGCTCGAGGCCGGAGGTTCGATTCCTCCCAGAGGCGTACACCCCCACGGCGAGTGGGGTCTGGCGATCCGGCAGCTCTCATACGGCTGCGCCAAGCCGGTTCGATTCCGGCGCTCGCTATCCATGGTGGCCGTAGCTCAAACGGCAGAGCCCCTGGGTGTGATCCAGGCGGTGCCGGTTCGAACCCGGCCGGTCACCCCTCCCGACACACCCAGGGGCGTGATGTAAAGGCCAGCATGCGAGGCTCCAACCCTCGTCGTCCGGGTTCGACCCCTGGCGCCCCTGCCAAGCGAACGTAGCTCAGCCGGTAGAGCATCTGCCTGCCATGCAGAAGGTCGCGGGTCCGACTCCCGCCGTTCGCTCTGCACCACCCAGTCGCGGGCCGACGCACGTCGGTTCTCGTGGACCCACTGACAATGGGGCCAGGTTCAATCCCTGGCACTCCGGCATGCACCTCATGACCGCGACGCTGACGACGCAGACGCCCGACGCGGGCCGAAGCGCACTGGTTACCACTCGAATGGTCCAGGTAGCAGGTTCGACTCCTGCCCGGCCGGAGCGATCCGGCCAGTAGCTCAACGGCAGAGCGGGAACAACCAGTCCGCACCACACGACCGCGCCACTCATGCACTCGATCTCCCGAAAGGAGGCCACCCATGTCGTACCTGACACGACTCCACAACCTCGCGACCACACAGCGCGAGCGCCTGCGCACCGACCAGGTGCCGAACTCCGAGGGCGGTTACGTCTGGGAGGTCGACGTCTGGACGCGGCTGCGCCGGTTCCTGATCCTCGGTTCCGAGGCCGGCTCGTTCTACGCGTCGGAGCGGAAGCTGACGATCGCAAACACGCGAGCGCTCGATGCGTGCATCGAGCAGGACGGCACCCGCACCGTCGAGCTGATCGCCGAGATCAGCGAGGCAGGCCGGGCGCCGAAGAACGACCCGGCCGTGTACGCGCTCGCACGATGCGCGTCGGCGGCCGACGTCATCACACGCCGGTCGGCTCTGGCAGCCCTGCCGCGAGTGTGCCGAACCGGCACCCACCTGTTCCAGTTCGCGACCATCGTGAACGAGCAGCGCGGTTGGGGCCGGGCGCTGCGGCGTGCGGTGGGAGCGTGGTACGCGGCACGGGACGCGGACGCGATCGCCTACCAGGCGGTCAAGTACCGCCAGCGGGAGGGGTTCACCCACCGCGACGTGCTGCGGCTCGCGCACCCGGCGCGGCTGGTCTCGGCCGGCAACCCGACGCTGGACGTGTCGACCGAGCAGGCTCGCCTGTTCGAGTGGATCGTCCGCGGCGGGGAGGCCGACGGGCTGCCGCGCATCGTCGAGGGCTACACCCGCGCGCAGCGGGCCGGGTCGGCCGACGAGGCCGCCCGGCTGGTGCGTGAGTACCAGCTGCCGCGGGAGGCGCTGCCGTCGGAGCACCTGACCAGCTCCGCGGTGTGGGAGGCGCTGCTCGAGACGATGCCGATGACGGCGATGATCCGCAACCTCGCGACGATGACGCGCGTGGGCCTGCT
>DASUHV010000123.1:0-5621 GCA_036273355.1 Gaiellales bacterium | reverse complement strand
CGTGACGCTGCTGCGCCTGCAGATCGACAACCTGGCCCTGATCGACCACGCCGAGCTGGAGCTGGGGCCGGGCCTGAACGTCTTCACGGGCGAGACCGGCGCCGGCAAGACGATGCTCGCGCAGGCGATCGGGCTGCTGGCGGGTGCCGCACCGGCCGCCGGCATGGTCGGCCCGCACGGAGCGGAGACGTACGTCGAGGCGGAGTTTGCGGTCCCCGACGGGTTCTTCGAGCAGCAGGCTCCGGAGGCGGTCGCGGCGCTGCGCCCTGAGGGCGAGACGACGCTCGTGGTGGCGCGGCGGATCGCCGCCAGCGGCCGCAGCCGGGCGCTGGTGTGGGGGCGGAGCTGCGCACGCGACGATCTCGAGCAGCTGGGCGAGCTGCTGCTCGAGGTGTCCTCGCAGCACGAGGCCCGGCGCCTGGCCCGGCCCGCCACGCAGCTCGACCTGCTCGACTCGGCCGCAGGCAACGACAAGCTGCGCTCGGCCATGGCGGCCGCCTGGCGCGAGCTGCGCGCGGCCCGCGAGCAGCTGGCGGAGGCCCGGGAGGCGGCCGCAGACGCCGAGCGCCGGCGCGGCGAGCTCGAGGAGCTGGTGGGCCGTGTCGGTGAGGCCGCCATCGAGCCCGGCGAGCCCATCGCCCTGGCCCAGGAGCGTGAGCGGCTGCGGCATCTGGACGAGCTCGTGGCGGCGATCGCCGGTGCGGCCGCCCTGGTCAACCCGGAGGAGGGCGACGGCGCGCTCAGCATGGCCGCGCGCGCAGCCGAGCTGCTCACAGACGCCGAGCGCTACCAGCCGGAGCTGGGGGCGGTGGCGGCCGAGCTGCGCGACTCATCGCTGCGCATGCAGGAGGCGGCGATCGAGCTGCGCGCTCAGCTGGACGGCCTCGAGCCGGAGCCCGGGCGGCTCCAGCACGTCGAGCAGCGGCTGCTCCTGTTCTCGGAGCTCGAGCACCGCTTCGGAACGCCCGCCGCCGACCTGCCTGCGCGCTGCGCGGAGGCGCGGGCGGCGCTCGACCTGATCGATACCGGAGGACGCCGGCTGGCCGGGCTGGAGGCTGCTCTGGCCGAGGCGACGGCCGCGGCCGAGCGCGCGGCCGCCCGCCTGCACACGGCCCGCAGCAAGGCGGCGAAGGCCTTCTCGCAGGCGGTCGAGGCCGAGCTGGCCGACCTCGGCATGGACGGCGCGCGGCTGCAGGTGCAGATGGAGCCGGCCGAGCTGGGCGTGCGCGGCGCCGACCGGGTGACGCTGCTCCTGGCCGCCAACGCCGGCCTGCCGCCGGGCCCGATCGCGAGCGTTGCCTCAGGAGGCGAACTGTCGCGGATCGCGCTGGCGGTGAGGGTCGTGGCGCGGTCAGCGGGCGGCGCTGCCACGCTGTTGCTGGACGAGGTCGACGCCGGCGTCGGCGGGCGCACGGCGCATGCCGTGGCCGAGAAGCTGAAGCGCCTGTCGGCCGGCGCGCAGCTGCTGTGCATCACCCACCTGCCCCAGATCGCCGGGTCGGCCGACGTGCACTTCCGGGTCGAGAAGGCACAGGGCGATCCGGCCGTGACGGCGGTCGCCCGGCTCGAGGGCGACGCGATCGTCGAGGAGGTCGCGCGCATGCTGGGCGGCCTCGAGGGCGACGAGACCGCCCTGCGGCACGCCGCCGCGATGCTGGGCTGACGGACGCCCGGGCCGCCGTCGTGGTGCTCGCGTATGATGCCTTCCCGGGGCCGGTCACTCTCGGAAAGGTGGACACCAGGTGAGCAAGCAGGTCAAGTACGTGTTCGTGACCGGCGGGGTCGTCTCGTCGTTGGGGAAGGGCATCACCGCGGCCTCACTGGGCCGGCTGCTGAAGTCGCGCGGCCTCAAGGTCTCGCTGCAGAAGTTCGACCCCTACATCAACGTCGACCCGGGCACCATGAGCCCGTTCCAGCACGGTGAGGTATTCGTCACCGAGGACGGCGCCGAGACCGACCTCGACCTGGGCCACTACGAGCGGTTCGTCGACGAGTTCCTGTCGCGCAACTCGAACCACACGACCGGCTCCATCTACAACGCGATCATCCGCAAGGAGCGAAAGGGCGAGTACCTGGGCTCGACCGTCCAGGTGATCCCGCACGTCACCGACGAGATCAAGCGCCGCATCCAGCGGGTCGCGCAGTCCGAGGAGGTCGACGTCGTCATCACCGAGATCGGCGGCACGGTGGGCGACATCGAGAGCCTGCCGTTCCTGGAGGCGATCCGCCAGTTCCGCAACCAGGTCGGACGCGACAACGCGATGTACATCCACTGCACGCTCGTGCCCTTCATCGAGGTGGCCGGGGAGCTGAAGACCAAGCCCACGCAGCACTCCGTGCAGGAGCTGCGCCGGATCGGTATCTCGCCGGACGTGATCGTGTGCCGGTCGAAGCACCCGCTGGGCGCCGACATCCGGGAGAAGATCGCGCTGTTCGCCGACGTCCCGGCCGAGGCGGTGATCTCGGCGTCCGACGCCGCGAGCATCTACGAGATCCCGCTGATGATGCAGGAGCAGGGCCTCGACCGGCTGGCCTGCGAACGGCTCGGCCTGGTCACCGGCCCGGCCGACATGCGCGAGTGGGAGGCGGTGGTCGACCGCGTGCACGCCGCCGAGGGCAGCGTCCGCATCGCCATCGTCGGCAAATACGTGCAGCTGCAGGACGCCTACCTGTCGGTGGTGGAGGCGCTCAACCACTCGGCCATCCACCACGGCACCCGGCTCGAGGTGATCTGGGTCGACGCCGAGACGCTGTCGAAGCAGGAGGCGGAGGGCAAGCTGGCGGAGGCCGACGGCGTGCTGATCCCCGGCGGCTTCGGCATCCGCGGGATCGAGGGCAAGATCGCCGCCGCACGCTTCGCCCGTGAGAACGAGGTGCCCTACCTGGGAGTCTGCCTGGGCATGCAGGTGGCCGTGGTCGAGTTCGCGCGCCACGTGGCCGGCCTGGACGGGGCCAACTCGAGCGAGTTCGACCCAGAGACGCCGTACCCAGTGATCGACCTGCTGCCGGAGCAGAAGGAGGTCGAGGACATGGGCGGCACGATGCGCCTGGGCGCCGACTCGGTGACGCTGGTCGAGGGCAGCCGCGCGCACACCGCCTACGGCGAGCGGGTGGTGCAGGAGCGCCACCGTCATCGCTACGAGGTCAACAACCAGTACCGCTCCAAGCTGGTGGCCAGGGGCCTGCTGATCTCCGGCACGTACCAGGACGAGCGCCTGGTCGAGGTGATCGAGCTGCCCGACCACCCGTGGTTCGTGGCCAGCCAGTACCACCCCGAGTTCAAGTCGCGCCCCAACCGGCCGCAGCCGCTGTTCCGCGACTTCGTCGGCGCGGCCGTCGCCCGCCGTCTGGGCGTTGCGCCGGCCGTGGAGAACGTCCCCGCGTGAGCGAGTCGCGAGCGGACGATCCGGGGATGACGACGGTCGACGACACCTGGTCGGAGCTGACCGCGCGCATGCGCGGCTTCGCCGACCTCAGCAACGTCAACGCGCTGCTGGGCTGGGACCAGGAGACCTACATGCCGCTGCGCGGCAGCGACGCCCGCGCCCGCCAGATGGCGACGATGCGGGTGATCCGGCACGAGATGCTGGTGAATCCGCGGCTGGGCGAGCTGCTCGACCGGGCCGGTGATGAGCCGCTCGACCGGCCGCGGCGGGAGATGGTGCGGCTGCTGCGCCGCGATCGCGACCGCGCGGTGAAGCTGCCGCCGGAGTTCGTGCGGCGGCTGGCGCTGGCCGAAGGGCGGGGCGCGGTGGCGTGGCGGGTGGCGCGTGAGGAGGGCGACTTCGCCCTCTACGAGCCGGCGCTCGAGGAGATCATCGCCGCCAAGCGGGACGAGGCCGACCTGGTCGGCTTCGACGGGGAGCGCTACGACGCGCTGCTCGACCAGTTCGAGCCGGGCATGCGGGTCGCGCGTCTGGAGCCGCTGCTGGCCCCGTTGCGCGCGGAGCTGGGCGAGCTGCTGGCCGCGATCGTGGCGGCGCCGCAGCTGGAGCAGGCACCGTTCGAGCAGCGGCTGTTCCCCGACGCGCAGCAGTGGGATCTGACCATGCGGCTGCTGGGCGACCTCGGGTTCGACCTCACCGCCGGGCGCCAGGACCGCTCCGCGCACCCGTTCACCCAGACCATGGCGCTGGGTGACATCCGGGTGACGACGCGCATCGACGAGCGGCATCCGCTGAGCGGGATCTACTCGACCGTGCACGAGGCCGGGCACGGCCTGTACGAGCAGGGCTTCGAGCCGCGGTTCGAGGACACGCCGCTGGCCGCGGCGCCGTCGCTGGGGCTGCACGAGTCACAGTCGCGGCTGTGGGAGAACATCGTGGGGCGCAGCCGGCCGTTCTGGGACCACTACGCGCCGGTCATGCGCGAGATCTTCCCCGACGTGGCGGCGGACATCACGGCCGAGCAGCTGTACGTGGCCTGCAACCGCGTGCAGCCGTCGCTGATCCGTGTGGAGGCCGACGAGGTCACCTACAACCTGCACATCCTGATCCGCTTCGAGCTGGAGCTGGCGCTGATGCGCGACCAGCTGGAGGTGGCGGAGCTGCCGGGAGCGTGGGGCGATGCCTACGAGCGCACGCTCGGGCTGCGCCCCGAGAACGACGTGCTGGGCGTGATGCAGGACATCCACTGGTCGCACGGATCGTTCGGCTACTTCCCGACCTACACGCTGGGCAACCTCTACTCGGCCCTGCTCTGGGACGCCTACCGCAAGGACGATCCCGCGGCCGAGGAGCACATCGGGGCCGGTGAGTTCCAGCACGTCCTGGGCTGGATGCGCGAGCACGTGCACCGCGCGGGCGCGATCGACCAGGGCGAGGATCTGATCCGGCGCGTGACCGGCTCCGGGCTCGACCACGCGCCGTTCATGCGGTACCTGTGGGCGAAGTACCGGACGCTCTACGGCCTCGCGTAGGGCCGAGACATGAATTCCACCGACTCCGTCCTCGACATGTTCCTGGAGCTGGCCGCCATCAGCAGCCCGCCCGGCCACGAGCGCGAGGTCGCCGACCGCGTCCACGGCTTCCTGCACCAGCTCGGTCTCGAGACCGACGAGGACGAGGCCGGGGCCGCGATCGGGTCGGAGATCGGGAACATCATGTGCCGCGTGCCGGCCACCGCTCCCGGAACGCCCATCTTCCTGAACGCGCACCTGGACACGGTCCCGCCGACCGATGCGATCGAGCCGGTCGTGAACGACGGCGTAGTCACCAACAGCCGTGACGCGATCCTGGGCGCCGACAACAAGGCGGCGGTGGCGTCGATGCTGGCGGCCGTTCGCGACCTCGTGCAGCGCGGGGGTGAGCACGCCGGGCTGGAGCTCGTGTTCACGCCGATGGAGGAGATCGGGCTGCGGGGCGCCAAGCGGTTCGACGTCTCGCGGCTGCAGGCCGAGTTCGGCTACTGCTACGACCACGCGGCGCCGATCGGCCAGATCGTGCTGGCCGCGCCGTCCCAGCGCACGCTGCGGCTCACCTTCCGGGGACGGCCGTCGCACTCCGGCATGGTCCCCGAGCAGGGGCGCAGCGCGATCCTGGCCGCGGCGCGCGCGATCGCCGCGATGCCGCTCGGGCGCATCGACCCGGAGACCACCACCAACGTCGGCCTGATCGAGGGCG
>DASUHV010000122.1:0-2266 GCA_036273355.1 Gaiellales bacterium | reverse complement strand
ACCGGATCGGGCTGCGCATGATCGAGGCCGCCGAGCGCGAGGGAAAGCTGCGCCCCGGCGGCACCATCGTCGAGCCGACCTCCGGCAACACCGGCGTGGGCCTCGCCATCGCCGCCGCCATCCGCGGATACCGCTGCATCTTCGTGATGCCCGACAAGATGAGCCAGGAGAAGATCTCGCTGCTGCGTGCCTACGGCGCGGAGGTGGTGATCTGCCCGACCGCGGTCGAGCCGGAGTCGCCGGAGAGCTACTACTCGGTCTCCGACCGGCTGGCCGAGGAGATCCCGGGCGGGTTCAAGCCCGACCAGTACTCGAACGCGGCCAACCCCCGGGCCCACTACGAGACCACCGGGCCGGAGATCTGGGAGCAGACCGGCGGCGAGCTGGATGCCGTCGTGATCGCGCTGGGCACCGGCGGCACCGTGTCCGGCGTGGCCCGCTACCTGAAGGAGCAGAACCCGGAGCTGCGCGTCGTCGGCGCCGACCCGGAGGGCTCGATCTACTCGCAGCCGGACGACGTCCATCCCTACATGGTGGAGGGCATCGGCGAGGACTTCTTCCCCAAGACCATGGACCTGACGCTGATCGACGACTTCGTCACCGTCAGCGACCGCGACTCGTTCCTGACCGCCCGGCGGATGGCGCGCCAGGAGGGGCTGCTGGTCGGTGGCTCCGGCGGCACGGCCGTGTGGGCGGCGCTGGAGACGGCCCGGCGCCACGGCCCCGAGGCCACGATCCTCACGATCATCCCCGACGGCGGCCGCTCCTACCTATCGAAGTTCTACGACGACAACTACATGCTCCAGTACGGCTTCCTGGAGCGCGAGGCGCCGTCGCCCACCGTCGCCGAGGTGCTGCGCCACACCCGTCGCGAGCACGCCGACCTGCCGGCCCTGGTCACCATCGAGGCCGACCACAAGGTGGGCGAGGCGATCGAGCTGATGCAGCGCTACTCGATCTCGCAGCTGCCGGTGGTGCGCGCAGACCCGGTCGCATCGCTGGCCGACGTGGTCGGATCGCTGCAGGAGCGGGGGCTGCTCGACCGCGTGTTCAAGAGCCCGGACGCCCTCAACGAGGGCGTCGCCCAGGCCATGCAGCCGCCCCTGCACGTGGTCGACGCGACCGAGTCGGTCGATCGCGTGTTCGCCGACCTGACCGCCGGCAGCCCGGCCGTGGTTGTCGTCGAGGACGGCCGGCCCGCCGGCATGCTGACCCGGTCCGACCTGCTCGAGTACCTCGCCGACCGACGAAACGGCGTGTGAGCCGCACGGTCTCAACGGCCGAGCTGCGACGCCGCGCGGTCGCAGCCCAGGGATACGCATCACGCAGCCGCCGGGGCCGGCCGGCCGAGGTGGCGGCGGCCGTCGACCGGCTGGGCTGCGTGCAGCTGGACTCGATCTCGGCGGTCGAGCGCAGCCACCGGATCACCCTGGCCGGCCGCGTCGGCAGCTACCCGCGGGGCACCGTCTCGAAGCTGCTCGGGCAGGGCCGCATCTTCGAGTACTGGGCGCATGAGGCCTGCCTGGTGCCGATCGGCGACTGGCCGGTGTGGCGGCGGCGGATGGACGAGCGGCGTTCTCACCACTGGTTCGGGCCGGTGATCGACCGCGACCCGGAGCTGGCCGACCGCGTGCTGTCGGAGATCCGCGAACGCGGGCCGCTCGGCTCCCGGGACTTCGACGGAGCGCGCAGCGGAGGCATGTGGGGCTGGAAGCCGGCCAGACGCATGCTGGACGCGCTCTGGACGGCGGGCGACCTGGTCGTCTCCGGCCGCAACGGCTTCCAGCGCCTGTACGACCTGCCCGAGCGGGTGATCCCGGACGAGATCCTGGGCGCGCCGACACCCGGCGAGGACGAGTTCCTGCGCGCGCTGGTGCTGCGCGCGGTGCGCGCCCGCGGCGTGCTCACCGAGTACGGCGTGGTCGAGCACAACCGCCTGCGCGGCGGGACGGCCCGGATCCGGCCGCACGTCGACGCGCTGGTGGCGGACGGGGCGCTGGAGCGGCTCGAGGTGGCCGACGGCGGCCCGCCCGTGCTGGTCGCGACCGGCCCGCAGCCGGCCGGCTCGGCCACCGCCGCCGTGCTGCTGTCGCCCTTCGACAACCTGCTGTGGGACCGGCCGTTCGCGGCCCGCGTGCTCGGCTTCGAGCACCTGATCGAGGTCTACAAGCCGCCGCCGCAGCGGCGCTACGGCTACTACGTGCTGCCGTTCCTGCTGGGCGACCGCGTCGTCGCCCGGCTGGACATCCGCAGCGACCGCCGGGCG
>DASUHV010000121.1:0-5053 GCA_036273355.1 Gaiellales bacterium | reverse complement strand
TGCTTCGCCGACCTGTACGAGACGCCCGACCCGGGCGAGCGCGTCGAGCGGGCGCTCCGGGCCGTCAGCCTGGCCGAGCGGGCAGACGACGCGTGCGGCGCCCTCTCCAAGGGTCTGCGCCAGCGAGTCGCGCTGGCGCGGGCGCTGCTGGCCGAGTCGGGCGCCATCCTGATGGACGACCCACTATCGGCGGTGGACACCGAAACCGAGCGCACGCTGCTTCGCACCGTCGGGCCTGCGCTGCGGGGGCGCACGGTGCTGGTCGCGACCCAGCGGCTGTCGACGGTGGTGCTCGCGGACCGGGCGGTGGTGCTGCGGGACGGCAAGCTCGTGGAGCAGGGCACGCCGGAGGAGCTGGCCGCGCTGGGTGGGGACTTCACGGCCCTGTTCGGAGACGAGACGCGTGCGGCGTAGCCATCGCAGCGGGCTCAGCCGCCTGACCACCTACCTGCAGGGCCGACGGCTGGCCGTGTTCGTGTTGGTGCTGGTCGCGACCGGCCAGGCGGTCTGCCAGACCGGCGGATGGCTGCTCGTGCGGGCCGCGATCGACAACGGCATCGGCGACTCGAACAGCGAGTACCTGACCGTGGTGGTCGTGATCTACATCCTGGTGGGCGCGATCGGCTGGGTGCTCAGCGCCATCCTCATCCGCGGCCTGGCGGGGGTCGGCCAGGGCATCGTGCTGGGGCTGCGCCGTGACCTGTTCGAGCACCTCACGTCGCTGTCGCTGCGGTACTTCTCCGAGCAGCGCGCGGGCTGGATCATCGCCCGCCTGACCAGCGACGTGGACGCGCTGTCGGACGCGCTGTCGCAGGGCCTGCCCACGCTGGCAGCCAACGTCGTGCTGCTGCCGACCGCGATCGTGGTGGTCTTCATCGTCGACTGGCGGCTGGGCATGATCTCGTTCATCGTGCTGCCGCCGGCGTTGGTACTGACCCGCTGGTTCCAGCGCACCTCCTCGGTGGCCCAGCTGGAGGTCCGCAACCGGATCGCCGCGGTCACCGCGCACATGGCCGAGTCGGTGGCGGGGATGGCGATCGTGCAGGCGTTCAACCGCGAGCGCGCCTTCCAGGACGAGTTCGACCTGCTGAACGAGGAGAACCGCCGGGCCAACGTCCGCACGCAGACGCTGCTCTCGTTCTTCTTCCCGTCGATCGAGCTCCTGGGGCTGATCTCCACCACCGCCGTGCTGCTGCTGGGCGCGCACCTCTACGTGGACGGGGACATCAGCATCGGGACGCTGATCACCGCGATGTACCTGCTGCAGCTGGTGTTCCAGCCGCTGCAGGAGCTGTCCGACGTCTACAGCCAGATGCAGTCGGCTGCCGCCGCGATGGTCAAGATCAGCTCGGTGCTGGACGCCGAGAGCGACATCGGCGACCGGCCCGGCGCCGGTCCCATGCCGCAGATCGACGGCCGGCTGCAGCTCGACCGGATCCGCTTTGCCTATGGCGACACCGAGGTGCTGCACGGCGTCGGGGCCGAGGTCGCGGCGGGCGGTTGCCTCGCCCTCGTGGGCCAGTCTGGCGGCGGCAAGTCGACCGTGGCCAAGCTGATCGCGCGCTTCTACGACCCGGCCGAAGGAGCCGTGCGGGTGGACGGCATCGACCTGCGCGACGTGCAGCTGCGCAGCTACCGCCGGCAGCTGGGCGTGGTGCTGCAGGATCCGTTCCTGTTCTCGGGCACGATCGCCGACAACATCCGCTTCGCGCGGCCGGACGCGACCGACGAGCAGGTGCGCGAGACCGCGGCGGCGGTCGGCGTCGACCGGATCGCGGCGCGGCTGCACGGCGGCCTCGACCACGTGGTGCGCGAGGGCGGCGCCGGCCTCTCGGCGGGCGAGCGCCAGCTGATCTCGATCGCGCGGGCGCTGCTGGCCGACCCGCGCATCCTGATCCTGGACGAGGCTACCTCGAACATCGACCGGCCCACCGAGATCCAGATCGAGCGGGCACTCGACCGCCTGCTGCGCGGCCGCACGTCGGTGATCATCGCCCACCGCCTGGCGACCGTGCGGCGCGCCGACGAGATCCTGGTGGTCGATCACGGCAACGTGATCCAGCGCGGCTCGGAGTCCGACCTGCTCGCCGTGGACGGCCCGTTCCGGCGCCTTGCGCACGACCTGCGCAGTGTAGGCTGACCCCGGTGCCCAAGAGCTCCAGCGCTACCCTGCTGCACCTGTCGGAGCGGGAGGTGCAGGACCACCTGCCTCCGCCACGCGAGGCGATCGCACTGGTGCGCGACGCGATGGCGGCGCTGGCCGACGGATCGGCCGAGCTGCCGCCCAAGCCGGCCGTGCATCCGCGCAGCGACGGCTTCGCCAACGCCATGCCCGCATACCTCCGCGACGGCGACCTGCTGGGACTGAAGTGGGTGGCCTCATACCCCGGCAACGTCGCACGCGGCCTGCCCACCGTAAACGGCCTGGTGGTGTTGTCTGACCCGGAGACGGGCATGCCGGCGGCGGTGATGGGAGCGGCCGCGCTGACGGGTGCCCGCACGGCGGCCGTCTCCGGAGCCTGCATCGACGCCCTCGCGCCGGCCGCGCCCGGGCACGTCGCCATCACCGGGGCCGGCCTGCAGGCGCGGACGCACCTGACCATGCTGGCCGCGATCGGCCGTGACCGGGTGACCGTGTTCGCGCGCCGTGACGAGGCGGCCGCCGAGTTGCAGGAGTGGGCCGCCGAGCACACGCCGGTCGTGCGGCTGACGTTGGTGGGATCGGCGCGAGAGGCGGTGCTCGAGGCGGCCGTGGTGGTGACCGCGCTGCCGATCGGCCTTCCCGGGCTGCTGCTCGATCCCGCCTGGATCCGGGTCGACGCGCTGCTGCTCCCGCTCGACTACGGCACCTCGGTCGGGGCCGACCTGGCCGCCCAGGGCGCGCTCTACGCCGACGACGTCGAGCAGCTGCTGCGGTACCGCGACGCCGGCGCCTTCGCCGGCTACCGCGACCCGGACGGCTACTGCGGGACGGCGATCCGGCAGCCGCGCCCGAGCGGGTTGGTGGTGTGCCAGAACCTGGGCAACGGCGCCGCCGACCTCGTGGTCGCCGACTACGTGCTGCGCTCGGCCTCGGCCGCCGGGTCGGGCACCGTGCTGAACCTGTAGGGAGACAGCCCCAGCCGTCCCAGCAGCCAGGCGGCCGCCACGGACACGGCGACGATCACGACCACCGACCACAGGTTTGGCACCGCCAGGGCGAAGAACTCACGCAGGCTCTGCGAGCCGAGCATCGCCAGGAAGCCGCCGCCCAGGCAGGCGGCCAGCGCCACAACCTCGGCTGCGTAGCGCCGGCTGGCCTGCATGCGCTCCGCCTCGAGCACCACCAACAGGTAGAGGCCGACGAACACGAACACCGTGACGGCGGCGGTGCGGCCCTCGAGCTGGTCGTCTCCCGGCCCGTTGGCCACGGCCAGGTAGGCGGCCAACGTGGCGGCGCCCAGCACCGCCCCGGCCGGCAGAGCGAACCGCAGCACACGACGCAGGAAGCTCCCCTCCTCGGTGGTGCTGCCGCCCGGCCCCAGCGCCAGCAGGAAGCCGGGCACGCCCACCGTGAAGGTGGCGGCCAGCGACAGGTGGCGCGGCAGCAGCGGGAACTCGGCCGTCCACAGGCCGAACGTGGCGATCACGAAGGCGGCGAACACCGACTTGGTGACGAACAGCTTGGCCACGCGCTGGACGTTGTTGATGATCTTGCGGCCCTCGCCGACGGCGTCGGGGATCGCACCGAAACGATCGGCTACCAGCACGCTGTCGGCGACGCTCTTGGCCAGCTGCGTGCCGCTGCCCAGGGCCACCGCCAGCCGCGCCCCCTTCATGGCCGGCACGTCGTTGACGCCGTCGCCGATCATGGCTACGTAGGCGCCATGGCCCGTCAGCGCTCCGATCAGGGCACGCTTGTTGTCGGGGGTGAGCCGCGCGAACACCGTCGACTCGCGCGCCACGTCCGCCAGCGCAGCGGGATCCTCGGGCAGGTCGGACCCCTGCCTGGGCGTGCCGGCCACGCGAACGCCGGCCCGGGCGGCGACGGCCGCGACCGTCGCCGGCGAGTCGCCCGACATCACCTTCACGTCGACGTTCTGGCGGTACAGGAAGGCGATCGTGTCGGCGGCGTCGTCGCGCAGCCGCTCCTCCAGCACCACCAGCGCCAGCGGCTCGATCCGGGGCGTACCACCACCGCCATCGGCCGGGGACACGACCTGCTCGGCCCGCCCGAAGGCAAGCACCCGGCGGCCCTCCTGCTCGTGTCCCGACACCTCCGCCGGCAGGCGGTCGGCCAGCAGCACGTCCGGCGCGCCCAGCACCAGCCAGCCGTCCTCGCGGCGGATGCCGCTCCACTTCCAGCGGGACGAGAACGGCACCTCCTCCAGCGAGGCCGTGGCCGCGCCGGGCAGGCCGGCAGCGACGGCGTCCAGGGTCGAGTTGCGAGCCTCGGCGCTGGCCGCGTAGCCGGACACGAGCGACCGGACGTCCTCCTCCGCGGCGCTGCCCAGCGGGTCAACGGCGAACAGCACCAGGTTGCCGTCGGTGAGCGTGCCGGTCTTGTCCAGGCAGACGGTGTCGACGTTGGCCAGCGACTCGATCGCGTTCATGTACTGCACGAGCATGCCCTTCCGCGACAGCCGCACGGCGCCGACCGCGAAGGTCAGGCTCATCAACAGCACCAGCCCCTCGGGGATCATCGTGACGATGCCGGCCGTCGCCGTCGCCACGGCCTCGCGGAAGGGAGTGTCGCGCGCCGCCAGCGTCCACACCAGGGCGGCGCCAAGGGGCACCATCACCGCCACGAGCAGCCGCAGCAGCTGGTTCACCTGCTGCTCGAGCGGCGAGCGCTGGGCCGTGTCCTCCCGGGCCGTGCCCAGGAGCTGCCATGCGTAGCTGTCGGGGCCGGTGCCGGTGACGACGTAGCCACCGCTGCCCTCGACGCAGAACGAGCCGGACAGCACGCGCTCGCCTTCGGCCCGCGGCACCGGCAGCGACTCACCGGTCAGCGGCGACTCGTCCAGCATCAGGCCCACCGAGCGCGACACATCGCCGTCGGCCACCACCTGGT
>DASUHV010000120.1:0-18417 GCA_036273355.1 Gaiellales bacterium | reverse complement strand
GGTTCGGTAACGGACGCGGCGGACATCGTGCGTCCGACCCGCCTGCCAGAATCGGGGCCGTGGTCGATGCGGACACGCGACGTCAGGAGCTGGAGCGGCGGGCGGCGGAATGGGCGAGCTGTGAGCGATGCGCCCTGGCCGGCAGCCGCACCCAGGTGGTTGTCGGCAGTGGAGAGCCCGACGCCGACCTGATGTTCGTGGGTGAGGCTCCCGGCTTCCACGAGGACAAGCAGGGGATCCCGTTCGTCGGCCAGGCAGGCCGGCTGCTGGAGACGCTGCTTGAGGAGATCGGGCTGTCGCGAGAGCAGGTGTACATCGCCAACGTGCTGAAGTGCCGGCCACCGGGGAACCGTGACCCGCTCCCGGCCGAGATCGAGTCGTGCCAGGGCTACCTGTACGACCAGATCCAGCTGATCCGGCCCCGGGTGATCTGCACGTTGGGGAACTTCGCAACGAAGCTGCTCTCCGGCAGCCCGCTCGGCATCACGCGGGTGCGGGGACGCGCCCAGGAGCACACGTTCGGCGCCGTCACCGTGCAGCTCTTCCCGATCTACCACCCGGCGGCGGCGCTCTACACCCCGGCGATGCTGGACATGCTGCGAAGCGACTTCGCGGCGCTGCCGGCGCTGCTGGCCGGCGGCGGTGCCGCGCCCGAAGCGGCGCCCCAGCCGGCGCCGATGTCGGCGGCCGCCGCCCCGGCGTCCGAGCCGGAGCTCGACGACGCTCAGCTGACCTTCCAGTTCTAGGCGACGGCCGCCGGAGGGCGTCACGGCTCGGTCGCGACCGGTCACGGTTGCGTGCCGAGATGCCGGCACCGCGCGGTCGGTGTTTGACTCCAATAATTGGGCGAAGCGCCTGTTCTCCATGAACCGCTGTCACGGCGTGCTCCCGCATCTGCGCCAGATCGGTGCCGAAGTGCCACGGTGGCCGAAGCGGTGTTTGACACCTCATCCCTGGCCGCTGGCTAAGGTCGGTGGCCGTGGCTGACCGTCCCCTGACATCCCAGTCGCCCGCCGATACCGAGGCGATCGCGGCCGAGGTCGCCTCCCGGCTCGAGCCGGGAGATTCGGTCTGGCTGCGCGGCGAGCTGGGGGTGGGGAAGACCGCCTTCGTGCGCGGTGCCGCGCGTGCGCTCGGGGTGGCGCAGCCGGTCACCAGCCCCACCTACACCGTCGGCAACCGGTACGCGGCGAACGGCGTCAGCGTCGCGCACCTCGACCTCTACCGCTCGAGCGGCCTCACCATCGAGGAATGGGCCGACCTCGAGCCGTACTTCGAGGATGCGATCGCGTTCGTCGAGTGGCCCGACGCCGGGGCCGGACTGCTGCCTGCTCCGCTTGTCACGGTGGACATCGACCACCTGCAGGGCGATGCTAGGCTGATCACGCTGTCCTGCGACGATTCGGGTCTGTTGAACGCCCTTGCTGCTGCTCTCGCTCGATACCGCGACTGACACCGCAACCGCCTGCCTGTGGCGGGACGGCGATGTGCTGGCCGAGTCGGCCACGGCCGGCCGCTCGACCGCCGCCCAGCACCTGCTCGACGACGTCGACCATCTGATGCGCACGGCCGCGGTCGAGCCGTCGCAGCTGGACGCGATCGTGGTCGGCACCGGGCCGGGCACCTTCACCGGGCTGCGCATCGGCCTGGCGTCGGCCCGCGCGCTTGGCTTCGCCCTGGCCGTGCCGGTGCACGGCGTCGGCACGCTCGACGCCCTGCTCTGCGGCGACGGCGTGGACGTGGCCTGCATCGATGCCCGCCGCGGCGAGGTGTTCTGCAAGGGGACGGGCATCGACCTGTGCGCGATCGCGCCCGCGCGCCTGGCCGAGCTGATCGCGCCCGCCACCTCGCTGGCCGGCGACGGCGCCGTCCGCTACCGCGGGCTGCTGGAGCCGGCCGCCGTGATCGCGCCCGACGCCTCGCCGCTGCACACGCCGTGGGCACGCCACCACGCGTCGCTGTCGTCCCTCTGGGCCGCGCCGGAGCCGCTCTACGTGCGCGCGCCGGATGCCGACCGATCGCCCCCCGCGAGGGCCGCCTCATGATGACTGCCGTCGACGTGCGGCCGCTGCGCCCGGTCGACCTCGATGCCATCGAGCGGATCGAGCGCCGCGCCTACCCGACCCCCTGGTCGCGGTCGATGTTCGCCGGCGAGATCGCGAAGGCGACCGGGCTGTGCCTGGGCGCGTTCACGGGCAACCGGCTGCGCGCGTACCTGATCGTCGCCCGCTACGTCGACGCCTGGCACGTCATGAACGTCGCCGTCGACGTGCCCTGGCGCGGCCGCGGCGTCGCCCGGCAGATGCTGGAGCGGCTGTTCGAGCTGACCGGCGAGGACATCGACCGCGGCTACACGCTCGAGGTGCGCGTCTCCAACGACAGCGCCATCGGCCTCTACCGCGACCTCGGCTTCGTGGAGACCGGCGTCCGCCGCGGCTACTACACCGACAACCGGGAGGACGCCCTGATCATGTGGCGCGACCCGGAGCCGGTGGCGTGATCCTCGCGATCGAGAGCTCCTGCGACGAGACCGCCGCCGCGCTGGTCGACGACGGCGGACGGCTGCTGTCGAGCGTGGTCGCCTCCCAGGCCGAGCTGCACGCCCGCTACGGCGGGGTCGTCCCCGAGGTGGCCTCGCGCCGCCACCTGGAGCTGTGCGTGCCCGTCGTCGAGCGGGCGCTGGACGACGCCCGCGTCGGATTCGACCGGGTCGACGCCGTCGCAGTCACCGAGGGCCCGGGCCTGATCGGCGCGCTGCTGGTCGGCCTGGCCACCGCCAAGGCGCTGGCCTTCGCGCGCCGCCTGCCGCTGATCCCCGTCGGCCACCTGCACGGCCACGTCGCGTCGCTGTACCTGGAGCCGGATCCGGTGGCGCCGCCGTTCCTGGTGCTGCTGGCATCGGGTGGCCACACCCTGCTGGCCGAGGTGGACGACCATGGCCCCGGCATGCGCGTCGTCGGCCAGACGCTCGACGACGCCGCGGGCGAGGCGTTCGACAAGGGCGCCCGCCTGCTCGGCCTCGGCTATCCCGGCGGCGCCGCGCTCGAGCGGCTGGCCCGCGACGGCGACGACCACGCGCACGAGTTCGCCGTGGCCATGGCCGGCCGCGAGGGCCTCGACCTCTCCTTCAGCGGGCTCAAGACCGCCCTGCGCACCGCCGTTCTGGCCGCCGGCGCCGACGAGGCCGGGCGCGCCGACCTGGCCGCGTCCTACCAGCGGGCGCTCGTGCGCTCGCTGGTGTCGCGCACGATGCGGGCGCTGGAGGTGACCGGTCGCGGCACGCTGGCCGTGGTCGGCGGCGTCGCGGCCAACGGCGTGCTGCGATCAGCGCTCGAGCAGGAGTGCGCGCGCGCCGGCGTGCGGCTGGCGCTGGCTCCGCTCGCGCTCTGCTCCGACAACGCCGCCATGATCGCGTCGGCCGCCCGCTTCTGCCCGGCGCTGCCCTATCCCGAGTATCTGGCCCGCGACGCCTACGCCACCGCGTGAGCGTCCCGGTGGTGCTCTACGGCGCGCCCGGCTGCCACCTCTGCGACGTCGCCAAGGACGTGCTGGAACGCCAGCAGCCGCTGCTCGGCTTCGACCTGCAGCTGGTGGACATCACCGGCGATGCCGAGCTGGAGGCGCGCCACCGCGAGCAGATCCCGGTCGTGTACGTGGCCGGCCGCAAGGCGTTCAAGTACCGCGTGGAGCCGGTGGAGCTGGCGCGGCGGGTGGCCGCGGCGTCACAATCGTCCGCTTCCTGACGAGCCTTGTGACAAGCGGACACGCGTAGAGAAGCCGCTCGCTACACTGCTCGTGCAATGTCACAAGGAACCATGGCCAGGGAGGAATCGTTGTCGCAGGAACGACTCACGGTGGGGGTCGCCGCGCGGCTGTCCCGGTATCTGCAGGTGCTCACGCAGGCCAAGAAGATGGGACGCGATTCGATCTCGTCACAGGAGATCGGCGAGTACACCAACGTCAACGCCACCCAGATCCGCCGCGACCTGTCCGGCTTCGGCAAGTTCGGCAAGCGCGGGGTGGGCTACAACATCGACTCCCTGATCGGGGAGATCCGCGGCATCCTGCGCACGTCCGGCCAGCACAACATCGCGCTGATCGGCGCCGGCGACCTGGGCCGCGCGATCGCCTCGTCGACCGTCTTCGCCGACCACGGCTTCCACATTGCGGGCGTGTTCGACAGCGACCCGCGCAAGGTCGGCACCCAGATCTCCTCGCTGTCGGTGCAGAACCCGGCCACGCTGGCCGAGATGGTGCGCGAGAAGAACATCATCGTCGGCGTGCTGGCGGTGCCGCCGGCCTCTGCGCAGCCGGCCGCGGACGCGCTGGTCGAGGCCGGCGTGAAGATCATCTTCAGCTACTCGGACGCGCTGATCGACACCCCGCCGGACGTCACCGTGCACCGCTCCAGCCCGGCCGCCGCGCTGCTCTACGCGCTTTACTTCCACCTGACGTAGGCGCGCCCAGTGCTTCAATAGAGCGCGTGTCCCCCCGCGAGCCCGCCGGAGCGCCGTGAACCTCGTCCTCTGGCACGGCTACCTGCTGTCCGGGACCGGCTCCAACATCTACACCCAGCACGTGGCCCGCGCGTGGGCGGGGCTCGGCCACGACGTGCGCGTGCTCTGCCAGGAGCCGCACCCGGAGCGGTTCTCGCTCGGCCCGGGCGTGCGCATCATCCGTCCCGAGATAGGCCCGCTGCTGCCGACATTCGTGCTCGATCGCTACGAGGGCATCGAGGCGCGCCTGGTCGGCGATTTCACCGACGCCGAGCTGGAGCGCTACCTCGACCTGAACGCGTCGGCGCTGGCCGCCGAGCTCGAGCGCGAGCCCGCCGATCTGGTGCTGGCAAACCACGCCATCATGGGCGGCCCGGTGGCGGAGCGCGGCTGTGCTGCCTCCGAGACGCCCTACGCCGTCAAGCTGCACGGGTCCGAGCTGGAGTACGCGATCCGCGGTAGCCGGCGCCTGGCCGACCTGGCCCGCGGCCCGCTCGACTCGGCGCACGCCGTGTTTGCCGGGTCGCAGCACATCGTGGACGTGACCCGCGAGCTGCTGGGCGACGGCCCGTACCTCGAGCGCATCGCGATCGTCCCGCCCGGCGTCGACGTGGATGCGTTCCGCCCGGACGCCGGCTCGCGGCCGGCCCTGTTCGAGCTGCTGCGGTCAGACCGGCCGGGCGCCCACCCGGAACGGCACCCGGACGCCGACGCCGCCGACCGCCTCGGGCAGGTGGGGCCGTTCATCCTCTACTTCGGCAAGCTGCTGCGCCAGAAGGGCGTGCACCTGCTGCTCGACGCCTGGCGGCGCCTGGCGCCGCGGTACCCGGACACGTCGCTGGTGGTGGTCGGCTTCGGCTCCGACCGGGCCTGGCTGGAGTCGCTGGCCGGCGAGCGGGTGATCTTCACCGGCGCCATGGACCATGCCCAGCTGCAGCAGCTGGTGCCGTGCGCCGAGCTGGTGGTGGTGCCGAGCGTGTTGCCGGAGGCCTTCGGGATGGTCGCCGCCGAGGCCGCCAGCTGCGGCGTGATGACGGTCGTCTCCGACCACTCCGGGCTGGCCGAGGTGGCGGCCGGCCTGGGGCCCGCGTCACGCACGTTCGACGGCTCCGTCGACGACCTGGCACGCGTGGTCGGCGAGGTCATGGACCTGCCCGCGGCCGACCGGGAGGCGCTCGGCTTGCTCGGCCGCGAGCGTGTCTGCGCCCGCTGGAGCTGGGAGCGGATCGCCGAGAGCCTGATCTCGGGGACCCTCCCCACTAGACTCCGCTGACCTGATCGGAGGTTGACGATGACCACTGTTGCCTGGAAGACCATCGAGCACAACTGGCCCGTGTACGCAGCAGACGGCGAGCAGGTCGGAAAGGTGTTCCTCGTCGTCGGTGACGAGAACGAGGACATCTTCGATGGCCTTGCCATCACCCATCACGGCGGCCCGTTCGTCTTCCACAACTACGAGGATCGACCGCACTACGTGGCCGCCGACCAGGTCGCCTCGATCGATCCGGGCCGGGTGACGCTGTCGATCTCGGCCGCGGAGGCGGCGCACCTTCCCCTCCACGATCCTCCCGAGAGCGCGACCATCGAGCCGGAGTCCGCAAGTAGGATCGAGCGAGCCGAGACCTGGTTCGAGCACGAGACCAGACAGGATCGAACCGAGTAGAGGGCCTGCCACCGGGCGGCGGCTCGGGTATCGTGCGGCCCCGGATGGGAGAGTCGCCCAAGATCACCGACCCGCTGGCGGCGCTCGAGAACGCGCGCGTCCAGTTCGAGCAGGCCGAGGACTTCACCATCGCGGTCGAGGAGGAGTTCGCGATCCTCGAGCCGGCCACGCTGGAGATGACGTCTGGTTTCGAGCGGTTCGACGTGGCCGCGCGCGAGCACCCGACGCTGCGAGAGATGGTGGCGGGGGAGCTGATCCGCAGCGAGGTCGAGGTCAGGACCGGCAAGTGCGGCAGCTTCGCGGAGGCTGCCGCCGCGATGGCCCAGCGGCGGGCCGACCTGCTCGACCTGGCCGACGACCTCGGCTACCGCCTGTGCGCCGCCGGCACGCATCCGTACTCGCGCTGGGAGGACCAGCAGGTGATCGACACGCCGCACTACGCGATCGTCGAGTCGACGCTGCGCTACGTGGCCTGGCGCAACAACACCTTCGGCCTGCACGTGCACGTCGGCATCAACGGCGCCGACCGCGCGATCGCCATCAACAGCGCGCTTCGCTCGGTGCTGCCGGAGCTGCTGGCCTTCTCCGGCAGCTCGCCCTGGCTGGAGGGGCGACACACGCACCTGCACTCCACCCGCACCGAGATCTTCACCAAGTTCTTCCCGCGCTGTGGGATCCCCGACAGCTTCTCGGGCTGGGATCAGTACGCGGAGTTCGTCCGCTTCCTGATCGACACGCGCTCGATCCGCGAGCACACGGAGATCTGGTGGAGCGTGCGCCCGCACCAGGCCTATCCCACCGTCGAGACCCGGATCTGCGACGGGCAGCCCGAGTTCGCGCGCTCCGTGGCGCTGTCGGGTCTGATGGTGGCGCTGACCGCCGACTTCGCCCGTCGCTTCGACGCCGGCGAGCCGCTGCCCGCCTACCCCGGCCGCGACCTCGAGGAGAACATGTGGCGGGCGATCCGCTGGGGCATGTCGGGCGAGCTGATCGACCTGGCCGCGCGCCGCTCGATCCCGGCGCTGGAGCGCCTCGAGCAGGTGCTCGACCAGGTCGCCGACACCGCCGCCGATCTGGGCATCGCGGCCTACCTGCCGCCGCTGCGCGAGCCGACCCTGTCGCAGCGAATGGACGAGCTGATGGAGGACGGCGCCGACCCGCGCGAGCTGTGGCCGGACGTGGTCGAGCGTAACCAGCGGTCGGTCGGGGAATGGCTGTCGGACAGGGAGGGAGCGCTATGAGCGACACGGGCGCACAGGGGCCGGAGCCGGGCGGCGCGGAGCAGGAGCTGCGGATGCCGACGGTGCCGGAGCTGGTGCTGTCGACCGCGCAGCTGGCGATCTCGCTGGCCGCCGACGAGATCGCGCGCAAGGGCGACCTCGAGCAGGCGCAGCTCGCGATCGATACCGCGGACGCGCTGATGCCGGTGGTGGCGCGGCTGCTGCCGCCCGAGCATCTGCGCCAGTTCCGCCGCGCGCTCTCCGAGCTGCAGCTGGCCTACGCCGAGGCCAGTTCGCCGGCGTCCGCGCCTGCGGCCGGGCAGGAGCCTGAGCCGCCCAAGGACACGCAACCGGCGGTGGAGACGCCGCCGCGACCGCCCATCTGGACACCGGGAGGAGACGTATGAGTAGCGCCGAGATCGGGGTGTTCGGAGGGTCGGGGTTCTACTCGTTCCTCGACGACGCTGAGGACGTGGTGGTGGACACGCCGTACGGCCCCACCTCGGACCGCTTCGTGATCGGCGACGTGGGCGGCAAGCGGGTGGCGTTCATGCCCCGCCACGGTCGCACCCACAGCCTGCCGCCGCACGCGATCCCCTACCGGGCCAACCTGTGGGCGATGAAGGAGCTGGGCGTGCGCCGGGTGATCGGGCCGTGCGCGTCGGGCAGCCTGGCGAAGGATCTGCCGCCGGGCACGTTCGTGGTCTGCGACCAGTTCGTCGACCGCACCAGCGGCCGCGCCGACACGTTCTACGACGGGCCCGTGACGACGCACGTCTCGGCCGCCGACCCGTACTGCTCGGAGCTGCGGCAGATCCTGCTCGAGACCGGCCGCTCGCAGGGCCTCGACATCCGCGACGGCGGCACCGTGGTGGTGATCCAGGGCCCGCGCTTCTCGACACGATCGGAGAGCCGCTGGTTCAGCCAGATGGGGTGGGGCGTGATCAACATGACGGCCTACCCCGAGGGCTGGCTGGCCCGCGAGCTGGAGCTCTGCTACGCCAACGTCTCGCTGATCACCGACTACGACGTGGGGCTGGAGGACGATCCCGACGTGGAACCTGTCAGCCACGAGTCCGTCGTCAAGGTGTTCACCGAGAACAACGAGAAGCTGCGGCGGCTGCTGTTCGAGGCGATCCCGAAGATCGGCCCGCAGCCCCAGGACACCTGCGCGACGGCGCTCACGGGAGCCCGATTCTAGAAATCCGGCGGGGCCGTCCCCGGGCGTCACAACCTCCCGGGTAACCCGCCTGTTCAAGCCGCGACCGCTGATACAATCGCGCGGTTGTCATCGACCTCCTAAGGAGCTTGCCACGTGAGTTCACTGGTTGACCATGCCGTCCTGATCGCGCTCGTGTGCGGTGCCGCGGCGGTTGTATACGGGCTCGGATTGACCCGCTGGGTGCTGGCGCAGCCGCAGGGATCCGACCGCATGCGCGAGATTGCCGCGGCGATCCAGGAGGGGGCGGCGGCCTATCTGCGCCGCCAGTACACGACCATCGCAGGCGTGGCCGTGGTGGTGGCGGTCGCGATCGCCGTGGCCGGCCACTGGACCGGCGACCTGGGCGTGAAGGTGGCGATCGGGTTTGTGATCGGCGCGGTGCTGTCGGCGATCACCGGGTTCATCGGCATGAACGTGGCCGTGCGCGCGAACGTCCGCACCGCGGAGGCCGCGAAGAGCGGCATGGCGCCGGCGCTCTCGGTGGCCTTCAAGGGCGGCACGGTGACCGGCATCCTGGTGGTCGGCCTGGGCCTGCTGGGCGTGGCCGGCTACTACGGCATCCTGCGCGTGATGGACTACAGCGACCAGACGGCGACCAAGGCGCTGGTCGGCCTGGCCTTCGGTGGCTCGCTGATCTCCGTGTTCGCCCGGCTGGGCGGCGGCATCTTCACCAAGGGCGCGGACGTGGGCGCCGACCTGGTGGGCAAGATCGAGGCCGGCATCCCCGAGGACGACCCGCGCAACCCGGCCGTGATCGCCGACAACGTCGGTGACAACGTCGGCGACGACGCAGGCATGGCGGCCGACCTGTTCGAGACCTACGCGGTGACCATCGTCGCGGCCATGTTCCTGGGCGCCCTCAGCGGCATCCACGCGGCGGTCGTGCTGCCGCTGCTGCTGGGTGCGCTGGCGATCCCGGCGTCGATCGTGGGCACGCTGCTGGTGCGGCTGCCGAAGAGCGGCAGCATCATGGCGGCGCTCTACACCGGCGTGTTCGTCTCGGCCGCGCTGTCCGCCCTGATCTACATCCCGGTGATCCACTCGGTGGCCGGCGACCTGCCCCACGGCTGGGGCCGGATCTACCTGTGCGCCCTGATCGGCCTCATCATCACGGCGCTCCTGGTGGGCATCACCGAGTACTACACCGGCACACGGTTCAATCCGGTCAAGCGGATCGCCCAGCAGTCGACCACCGGCCACGCGACCAACATCATCGCCGGCCTGGCGGTGGGCATGCAGGCCACCGCGCTGCCGGTGATCGTGCTGGTCGTGGGCACGCTCGGCTCCTACAAGCTGGCGGGCATCTACGGCATCGCGACGGCGGTCACGGCCATGCTCTCGATGGCGGGCATGGTGGTCGCGCTGGACGCCTTCGGCCCGGTCACCGACAACGCCGGCGGCATCGCCGAGATGGCCGACCTGCCGCACGAGGTGCGCGACAACGTCACCGACCCGCTGGACGCGGTCGGTAACACCACCAAGGCGGTCACCAAGGGCTACGCGATCGGCTCCGCCGGCCTGGCCGCGCTGGTGTTGTTCCAGAGCTACAACGACGAGCTGGCCAAGCAGGTGGGCCACCCGATCGTGTTCCGGATCAACGACCCGTGGGTGCTGGCAGGCCTGCTGATCGGCGGCCTGATGCCGTTCCTGTTCGCCTCGCTGGCGATGGACGCGGTCGGCCGCGCCGGCAGCCAGGTGGTCGAGGAGGTGCGCCGCCAGTTCCGGGAGATCCCGGGGATCATGGAGGGCACCGCCAAGCCCGACTACGCGCGCTGCGTCGACCTCGTCACAAAGACCGCGATTCGCGAGATGCAGCTGCCGGCGCTGATCCCGGTGGCCGTGCCGATCGTGGTCGGCCTGATCTCCTACCAGGCGCTGGGCGGGCTGCTGGTGGGCACGATCGTGACCGGGCTGTTCCTCGCCATCTCGATGACCTCCGGCGGCGGGGCGTGGGACAACGCCAAGAAGCTGATCGAGGACGGCGCGTACGGAGGCAAGGGCTCGGCGGCGCACGCGGCCTCGGTTACCGGCGACACGGTCGGCGATCCCTACAAGGACACGGCCGGCCCGGCCATCAACCCGATGATCAAGATCACGAACATCGTGGCCATCCTGATAATCCCCCTCCTGACAAGGTAGCCACTGCGCAAGGGTCTGGCTTCAGCCTGACCCTGCAGCCGTTCACCAGGCGTTCACCCGCGAGGGGTTGACGCTGCACTCCCGTGTGCGCGGTCACGCTGAAGCCAGACCGCCGCGCGCTGTATAACAGCGCGGTGCCCGTGAAGCGCCGCCAAGCCGGGGGTCTGCACCGAGTCCTCGGGACGGCGGCGCTGTTCTCGACGGCCTACGGCAACGTCGGCTCGTCGATCTACTACGCGCTGGGCCTGGTCACCGCATACGCGCTGGGCCTGACCCCGGTCTCGTTCTTCATCTCGGGCATCATCTTCTTCTTCACGGCCGTCACCTACGCGGAGGCCACGGCCCGGTTCCCCGAGGCCGGCGGCTCCTCGTCGTTCACGCGCCACGCCTTCAACGAGGCCGTCTCGTTCTTCGCCGGCTGGGCGCAGATGCTGAACTACACGGTCACGATCGCGATCTCCGCGATCTTCGTGCCGCACTACCTGGCCAAGTTCTGGCCGGGCGGGCACCTGGACACCCACCCCAACGACATCTACGGCGGCGCGGTCGTGGTGCTGCTGCTGGTGGCGCTGAACATCGTGGGCGTGAAGGAGGCCGCCGGCCTCAACATCTTCCTGGCGCTGGCCGACCTGGGGACGCAGGCGCTGCTGGTCACGATCGGCCTGATCACGGTGTTCTCGCCGCACGTCTTGCAGGCCAACGTCGACCTGGGCATCTCGCCCAGCTGGCACGACTTCGTGATCTCGATCCCGGTGGCGATGGTTGCCTACACCGGCATCGAGACGATCTCCAACATGGCGGAGGAGGCGATCGACCCGCCCCGTCACGTGCCGCGCTCGATCATGTACGTGGTGCTCGCGGTGTTCGCGATCTACGCGTTCCTGCCGTCGGTGGCGCTCTCGGCGCTGCCGGTGCACGCGGCCAGCGCCCAGGACGTCGCCAACGTCTCCAAGTACCAGTGCACCGCCCAGCATGGGCTGCAGGTCGGTGATCGCACGTCCGACCTGGCCTGTCGCTTTGCGGGCGATCCGGTGGCCGGCGTCGTCGACCACCTGGGGCTGCCCGATACGGTCACAAGCGGCCTGGCGTTCTACGTAGCGATCCTGGCCGCGACGATCCTGATCATCGCCACCAACGCCGGCATCATCGGGGTGTCGCGGCTGACGTACTCGATGGGACAGCATCGGCAGCTGCCGGAGGCGATCCGGCGGGTGCACCCGACCTACAACACGCCGTACGTCGCGATCATCCTCTACAGCGTGATCGCGGTCCTGCTGATGATCCCGAACGGCGCGGTCAGCTTCCTCGGCAACCTGTACGCGTTCGGCGCGATGCTGTCGTTCACGCTGGCGCACGCATCGGTGGTCCGGATGAGACGCACGATGCCCAACGAGGACATGCCCTGGCGCGGGTTCCCGTCGTTCCACGTGGGCAGCTATGACGTGCCCATGTTCGCGATCCTGGGCGGGATCGGCACCTTCCTCTCGTGGCTGGTGACGGTGTTCCTGCACATCTCCGACTACGTGGCCCCGGTCGGGCTGATCTGGCTGATGCTGGGCATGGTCGTCTACTACACCTACCGGCGCTCGCAGCACCTGCCGCTGACGCAGACGGTGCTGGCGCCGCATGCGCTGACCGGGCCGGCGCTGGAGGTGGAGTACCGCTCGATCCTGATGCCGATCTCCTCGGCGCGGGTGGACGACGTGATGACGGCGACCGCGTTGCGACTGGCGGCCGAATCGAACGCCACGCTGGTGGTGATGTATCCGATCGAGGTGCCGCTGAACGTCACGATGTCGGCACCGATGGACGAGGAGGTGGCCGAAGCGGAGCACGAGTTGCGGCAGGCCGCGGCGCTCGGCCGCGAGTACGGCGTGGACGTGATCACCCGCATCGTGCGCACCCGGAACATCGGCCAGGCGATCGTCGAGGAGGCCGAGCGGCGGCGCAGCGAGATCATCATCCTGGGAGCGCGCGACCGGCACAAGCCCGGCCAGCGAGTGTTCGGGCCGCGCGTCGACTACGTGCTGCGAAACGCCCACTGCCGGGTGATGGTGGGCGCGGAGCCGGCGCCCACCTGATGCTGCGCGTGAACCAGCTGCTGGCGGTCGCCTTCGTGGTGCTGGGGGTGGCGCTGGCGGTCGTCACCACTATCCACGGCGGCGGCCAGGTGGGGTACCTGGAGGCCGCGGTGTTCCTGTTGCTGGGCATCCTGCGTCTGCGGGCGACGCGCGGGTGAGCGGTCATCTAATCTGAGCCGCAGTGGCACGCAAGATCCCCGTTCTCGGCAGGTTCCTGGGCGCGCCGGCGCTGTACGCGATGGCGTACGGCGAGATCGGCAGCTCGCTCTACTACGCGCTCGGCATCACCGCGGTCTACGCCCTGTCGCTGACGCCGGCGGTGTTCCTCGCCGCCGGCCTGATCTTCGCATTGACGGCCGCCGCGTACGCCGAGGGCGCGGCCACGATCCCTGAGCCGGGCGGCGCCTCGACGTTCGCCCGTCGGGCGTTCAACGACCTGGTGGGATTCATCGCCGGCTGGGCGACGGTGCTCGACTACGTGATCTCGATCTCGCTCGCAGCACTGTTCCTGCCCCACTACGTGCTGGGCGCGATCGGGCAGGACACGCTCTCGGCCGACCAGACCGAGCTGCTGGCGGTGTTGCTGATCCTCGTGATCACGGCCGCCCGCATCGCTCGCCGCACGAACGTGTACATGGCCAGCGTGGTGCTGGCCGTGCTCGACCTGGTGGTGCAGGCCGGGCTGGGGCTGATGGGACTGATGCTGCTGTTCGACTGGACGGCGCTCACCAACAACATCGACCTGGGCACCAAGCCGACCTGGAACTCGCTGGCGTTCGCGCTGCCGATCGCCATGATCGGGTTCACCGGCCTGGAGAAGGTGACCGGGCTGGTGGGGCTGGCCAAGCGGCCCGAGAAGTCCGTGCCCGACAGCATCCGCTCGTCGGTGTTCACGGTGATCCTGGTCTACGCCGCGGTGGCGACGGCGGCCATCTCGGCGTTTCCCTCGCATCGAGACCCGTCGGCGCCGGCCGGCTACTCGAGCGAGCTGACCACGCGCTGGCTGGACGCGCCGATGCTGGGCCTGGCGACCGCGGTCGGCAACGAGTTCGGCAGCACCGCCGCCACCGCGGCGCGGTTCATCGTGGGCGTGACCGCGTCGCTGATCCTGCTGCTGGCGATCACCACCAGCTTCTCGGGTGCGGGGCGGCTGTCGGTGGCGATGGGCGAGCGGCTGGAGCTGCCGGGCCGGTTCGCGAAGCGGAACCGCCGGTCGCTGCAGCCGACCTTCGCGCTGCTGGGGGTGGGGCTGCTGGCCTCGGCGTCGGTGATCGTGGCGGCCCTGTTCCAGGGCGAGGAAATCCTGTCCCTTGCCTCGATCTACAGCTTCGGCATCCTGATCGCCTTCGGGCTGGCGAATGCCTCGATCGTGTGGCTGCGGATCACCGAGCCGGACATGCCGCGCCCGTTCATGATGCACGGCAACGTCTGGATCCGGGGCCGGTTGATCCCGCTGACGGCGGTGGCCGGCGCGGTCACCGCGTTCGCCGCCTGGGTGATCGCGCTCGGCACCCATCCCGGCGCCCGCGATGTCGGAGTGCTGTGGATGATCGTCGGCCTGGGCGTCTACACGATGGTGCGCGTGCGCGCGGGCATCCCGCTGATGGAGCGCTACGAGCCGGGCGCACCGCCCCCCGAGGAGGCCGTCGAGCTGCCCAGTGGGCCGATCGTGGTGCCGCTCGAGGAACCGGACGAGCTGGCCGAGGAGGTGATGGCGACCGCCTGCCGGCTGGCGGCCGAAACGGGCGCGCCGGTGGTCGCGGTCAGCGCCATCTACGTGCCGGTGCAGGATCCGCTCGACACCGAGCTGCCCGAACGCGAGCGGGCGGTGGCCGAGGTGCAGGAGATGGCGCGCTCGCTGGCGTCGGACTACGGCATCGAGTTCCGGGGGGTGGTTGTGCGCACGCGCAACCCGGGCCGGGCGATCGTCGACGCGGTCATCGACCAGGGCGCCACGCTGATCGTGATCGGATCGCCGGAGAAGCGGCGGCTGGCGGTGAACCGCCAGGAGGCATTCTTCGGCCGCACCGTCGACTTCGTCCTGCGCAAGGCGCCGTGCCGCGTGATCGTCACGCACTTCCCGTCGGAGGAGGCGGTCGAGGCCGCCCACGCGGTGCCTGTGCCGCAGTAGCCGTCAGGTCGCGTCGGCGTGGCGCTCGAGCACCGGGAGCAGCACCGGCGCGGTGCGGCTGAAGTCCTTGGCTGCGACGCCGTCGGCGGCGGCCCGCACGTCGCCCTCGGCCGCGCGGTGGGTGAGGATCACGATGTGGACGCCGTCCTCGCCCGGGTGCTGCACGACCTGCGCCACCGAGACGTCGTGGTCGGCCAGCTGCTGTGCCACCTGCGCCAGCACGCCGGGCGTGTCATCGACGGTGAAGCGCAGGTAGCAGGGGCTCTGCAGCCGCCCGGGCGGAAACCGGCCGACGTCCCGGTAGTGCACGTCGTGCTGCAGGAAGCCGGTGCCCTGCGTGCCGATCACCGCGACCACGTCGCCGATCACGGCCGTGGCCGTCTCTTCGCCGCCGGCGCCGGGCCCCTCCAGGATCACCTCGCGGATCGAGCTGCCCTGCAGCATCACCGCGTTGAAGGCGCCGTCGACGGCCGCCAGCGGGTGGTTCGCCGCCAGCAGGCAGGGATGCACCCGCGCCGCCACCTCGCCACCCGACCGCCAGGCCGATGCGATCAGCTTGACCGCGTACCCGAGCTCGGCGGCGTGCTCCACGTCGGCCAGGTCGAGCAGGTTGATGCCGACGTGATCGACCTCCTCCAGCCGCATCCGCGTGTGGAACGCGATCGACGCCAGGATGGCGATCTTGGCGGCGGCGTCGGCGCCTGTCACGTCCTCGGTGGGGTCGGCTTCCGCGTAGCCCAGCGCCTGTGCCTCGGCCAGCGCCTCGGCGTAGGGGGCGCCGCTCTGGATCATGCGCGTCAGGATGAAGTTGGTGGTGCCGTTGACGATGCCGTCGATCCGGTGCACGTTGGTCACGATCATCGACTCGCGCAGCACCTTCACGACCGGGATCGCTGCGCAGACGCTGGCTTCGAACCGCAGCTGCACGCCGTTTCGCTCGGCCGCGCCGAACAGCTCGTCGCCGTGCTGGGACAGCAGCTGCTTGTTCGCCGACACAACCGACTTGCCGGCGCCGAGCAGCGCCAGCACGTACTCGCGGGTCGGGTCGATGCCGCCCATCACCTCGGCGACGACGCTGATGGTGGGATCGTCGCGCAGCCGGGCGAAGTCGGTCGTGAGCACGCCGTCCGGCGCGTCGGCGTGGCGGGCGGGATCGCGCACCAGCGCCGCGGCCACCTCGACCGGCTGGCCGGTGACGCGCTCGATCGACTCGGCGCTGTCCCGCAGCAGCCGGTGGACGGCGGAGCCGACGGTGCCGTATCCGAGCAGTCCGATCCTGATGGGTGAGGTGCTGGTCACGACCGCGGCACGATACCGAAAACCGGCGCAGCCAAGCGGTCGCACCCACCTGCGGGACCTAGTACCCTAACCCTATGAAGCTTCTGATCGTTGGCTGCGGGCGGGTCGGCTCGTCGATCGCCAGGAACATGTCCGATGACGGGCATGACGTGTCGGTGATCGACGAGGACCCCGAGGCGCTTCAGCGGCTGCCCGAGTCGTGGCCGGGACGCTTCGTGCACGGTCACGGCCTCGACACCGAGGTGCTGGTCGAGGGCGGCATCGGCACCGCGGACGCCTGCGTGGTCTGCACCGACGGGGACAACACCAACATCGTGATCGCGCAGATCGCGCGCAAGCGGTTCGACTGCCCGTGCGTGGTGACGCGCGTGCTCGACCCGGCCCGGGCCGCGTTCTACGACACCCTGGGGCTGCAGACGGTGTGCCCGACGTCGCGCTCGATCGACATCATGACCGAGGCCATCTGCGCGACTCCCGGACGAATGCCGGGTGAAGGGTGAGATGGTTGACTCCATGAGCTACGCGGCGCTGGACTGGTCTGGGACACGCTGGAAGCCACGATCGTCCTTGGCCAGGACATCATCCAGCCTGCCCTGCGGACGCTCCCGACGTCCAGCCCGCCCCATCCTGCGCCCAGCATCCACGCATCCCATGGAATCAACCATCTGATGTACATCCTGATCGTGGGCGGCGGGAAGGTGGGCAGCAACCTCACCTCCACGCTGATGAAGATGGGGCATGAGGTGACGCTGGTCGAGGGCGACCGCGACCGCTACGCGCTGCTCGAGGAGAAGTTCGAGCACGTGGTGCGGCCGGGCGATGCCACGGAGCTGTTCGTGCTGGAGCGGGCCGGGGTGGAGCGGGCCGACCTGGTGGTGGCGGTGACCGGTGACGACGAGGACAACATCATCGTCTGCCAGGTCGCCAAGGAGAAGTACGGCGTGCCGAAGGTGATCGCGCGCGTCAACGACCCGCGCAACCAGCCCCACTTCGACATGGTCGGGATCACGCTGACCGTCTCGGCCACGGCCACGATCCTGGCGCTGATCGAGCACCAGCTGCCGCAGCACGAGCTGGTCACCCTGATCGACCTCAAGCGCGAGAACCTCGAGATCGTCGAGTTCGCGATCGGCTCGGGGTCGCCAGCGGCAGGCAAGTACGTGCGTGAGCTGAACCTGCCGAACCGCTCGCGCCTGATCTCGGTCACCCGCGACGGCCGCGCCGAGATCGCCATCGGCGAGACGCAGCTGGCGCCGGGCGATCTGGTGATGGCGATCCTCGAGCCCGACGTCGAGGACGAGCTCAAGCAACAGCTGATGCCCGCCTAGCCCTGGAAGCTCTGTGACCGCCGGTCTGATCGAGCGCTACCGCGACCGGCTTCCGGTCACCGATGCCACACCGGTGGTGTCGCTGGGGGAGGGCTCGACGCCGCTGGTGCCGGCGCCGCGGCTGTCGGCGCTGACTGACCTGGACGTCCACCTCAAGTACGAGGGACTGAACCCCACCGGTTCGTTCAAGGACCGGGGCATGACGATGGCCGTCTCCAAGGCGCTCGAGGAGGGAGCGACCCACGCCGTCTGCGCCTCGACCGGCAACACGTCGGCCTCGGCCGCCGCCTACTGCGGCCGCGCCGGGATCAGGCTGGCGGTGGTGCTGCCGGAGGGTGCCATCGCCCGCGGCAAGCTGGCCCAGG
The DNA here is from genome assembly GCA_036273355.1 of Gaiellales bacterium. GTDB lineage: Bacteria > Actinomycetota > Thermoleophilia > Gaiellales > JAICJC01 > JAICYJ01. Next base: position 473 of record DASUHV010000120.1, on the reverse strand, counting down.
CCCAGATCTGCGGCGCCCGCGTGATCGCCGTGCAGGGCAGCTTCGACGACGCGCTGCGGCTGGTGCGAGAGCTGGTCGAGCGCCGCCCGATGGCGCTGCTGAACTCGATCAACCCCTACCGGCTGGAGGGTCAGAAGACCGCCGCCTTCGAGGTGATCGAGCAGCTGGGCGCGGCGCCCGACTGGCTGGCCCTGCCGGTCGGAAACGGGGGGAACATCACCGCCTACTGGAAGGGATTCGGCGAGTCGGGCGTGGCACCCCGGATGCTGGCGGGCCAGGCGGCCGGCGCGGCCCCGCTGGTGACGCGGGCACCGGTGCCCAACCCGACCACGGTCGCGACCGCGATCCGGATCGGGAACCCGGCCCGGCTGGATCAGGCGCTGGAGGCGGTCGAGCAGTCGCACGGCGGCATCCGCGCCATCCCCGACGAGGGCATCCTGGCCGCCTACCGGCTGCTGGCCCAGGAGGAGGGT
>DASUHV010000119.1:0-3253 GCA_036273355.1 Gaiellales bacterium | reverse complement strand
AACGGTGAGACGGGCGCGGACGACGTCCACCGCGCCGAGGAGCGGCTGCAGAAGGTGACCGATGAGCACGTCGCGGCGATCGACGCCGCGCTGAAGGCCAAAGAGGCCGAGATCATGGAGGTCTGAGCCCGGGGTCACCCGCGTGAGGTACGTGGTGCTTCTGACCCGGCCGAAGTACGACAGAGCCATCGGGCAAGCCGGAGGACCCCGTGGCGTTCGTGGTGGTTTGCTCAGCCGGCCGCCTCGCGCACCAGCTCCATCGTGGAGCAGTGCACCCCGCCGCCGCCCTTCTGGATCTCCGCGTAGGGCACCGTCACCACCTCGACGCCGTGCGCCGAAAGCCGGTCGATCGTGTGCGGGAAGCCCTCGCACATCAGCACCCGCCGCGGGGCCAGCGCCAGCGAGTTGATCGCCCACTCCTCGCCGGGCACGCACGGCACCGTCTCGATGCCGAGCGCGTGCAGCCGGTCGACGAACCACCAGGGCAGCCCCAGCGGGTCGATCAACGCCAGGTCGGGCGCGATCATCCCGAGGTGCCCGTCGATGTGGATCGAGTAGGGCGACAGCGGCACCACGATCAGCTCGATCCCGAGCGGCCGCAGCGCCGCCTCCAGCTGCCGGGCGGCCTCGTCGTTACAGCGAAACGACGTCCCGAACGCGGCCACCGTCGGCGTCAGCTTGACGAAGCTGCCGCCTTCCATCAGCCCGCTTCCGTGCACCGTTGCCAGGATCGGCATCCCCAGCGCAGCCAGCGTCCGCATCACCAGCGCCTCCTCGCCGCGGCGCTTGTACGGCTCCAGCCGACCGATGATGGCTCCGCCCGGCACCGTGATCAACGGGTCGCGCGTGTAGATCGGCGTCGTGATGTGCGCCGGCAGGTCGCCCTGCACCTCGACCACCTCGACGCCCTCCGCTTCGAGCGCCGCCACCAGCGCCGCATGCTGGCCGTCAACCAGCGCCAGGTCGGGCGGCGTCCGGTGCTCCCAGTACCAGAGCCCGTCCGGATCGACCAGCGCGCCGGAGTCCTCGTCCCAGCAGTCGGCGCGAACGGCGCCGAACTCGCCGCGGGGGCTGCGCACCAACGCCATCCGCAGCCGGCCTACCTCATCGGCAGCGCCCCATTGCCGGCCCCACACCCGCTCCTGCTCGGCCGGGTCGGCGAACGGCGTGCCGTCGTCGCCGCGCAGCTTGGTCAGGTGATAGCCAAAGGGGTAGCCGCCGCTCATCGCCCGAGCCTACCGGCTTGATGGCAGTACTGTGCCCCGACACGACGACCGCGGAGGGAACGTTGGCCTACAGCGTGATTCACAGCGACGAGATCGACCCGGCCGGGCAGGAGAAGGTCGCGTTCGTGTTCGCCGGCGCCGGCCACTGGCTGGTCGACGGCGAGCAGGTGCCGGTGCGGGCCGGCTCCTTCATCCGCTTCGACGCCGGCACCGTGCGCCGTCCGATGGCCGGCGGGGACGGCCTGTCGTTCGTCGCGGTCGGCTGCCCGCCCGGCGGCTACAAGCCGCACGGCCCGTTCTGATCCGGCGCCGGTCATGCCGGCGATCCGCTTGAATACCTGGATGCCCGCCGTCTCGGTCGGTCGCCTGCGCCGCTTGCTGCGGCTGCGGCGCGTCGCGTCAGTCGAGCAGTCGCTCCCCGACTCCGCGACGTCGGTGGCGATCATCATGGACGGCAACGGCCGCTGGGCCCGCCAGCGCGGGCTGCCGCCGATCGCCGGTCACCGCGCCGGCACCCGCGCGCTGCGCCGGACGGTCGAGGCGGCACCTGGCCTGGGCGTCCGCAGCCTGGCGGTGTACGCCTTCTCGACCGAGAACTGGGGACGGCCGGTGCAGGAGGTGGACGACCTGATGGAGCTGTTCACCGAGACGATCCGCGACCAGTTCCCCGACCTCCATCGCCAGGGCGTGTGCGTGCGCTTCGTCGGGCGCCGAGACCGCTGCCCGCCGGCGCTGCTGGAGCTGATGACCGACATGGAGCGTCGCACCGCCGAGAACACCCGCCTCGACCTGTGGGTGGCCTTCGACTACGGCGGCCGCGACGAGCTGGTGCGGGCGGCGCGGGCCCTGGTGGAGGAGGGCGTCCCGGCCGAGGCGATCGACGAGGCCGCCCTCCGTGCACATCTGTACGCTCCCGAGATGCCCGACCCCGACCTCGTGATCCGCACCAGCGGCGAGCTGCGCGTGTCCAACTTCCTGCTCTGGCAGGCCGCCTACGCGGAGTATCACTTCACGCCCGACCACTGGCCCGACTTCGGCGAGGAGCAGCTGGCGGAAGCGCTGTCGGCCTACGCGACGCGCCGGCGGCGGTTCGGCAAGCGGTGAGCGGCCTGGTCGGGCGCGTCCTGATCGCGGTGCCGCTGCTGGTGATCGCGATCCTGGCGGTGGTGGTGGGCGGCTGGCCGATGGTGGCGCTGGCCGTCGCCTTCGGCGTGATCGCCATGCACGAGTACGGCGCCGCCACCCGCTCGCTGCGCCCGCTCACGATCGCAGGGTTCGCCGGTGTGACGGGGATCATCGTGGTCACCCACCAGGGCGGCCTGGTGTGGAGCCTGGCGGCGCTGATGGGAATGCTGCTGCTCGCGTTCTGGCTGAGCGCGGTCGCAGACGTGCGCCAGGCGGCCACCGTGCAGCTGAGCGTGACGCTGCTAGGGGTGGTCTGGATCGGCTACGGGCTGGCCTTCCTGGTGGCGCTGCGCGACATCCCGGCCCCCGCCGACTGGGGCAAGCAGCTGCTGATCGCGGTGCTGGTCGGCGTATGGCTGTCCGACACGTTCGCCTACTTCGGGGGCCGCATGTTCGGGAAGCGGAAGCTGGCGTCGGCGATATCGCCCAACAAGACCGTCGAGGGGCTGGTGATCGGATTCGTGCTGGGCGCCGCGGCCGTCTTCCTGACGCTCTACAACCAGCCCAGCCAGGATCCGATCAGCCCGCTGAATGCGCTCGAGTTCGCTGTCGCGATCGCGGCAGCCTCCCCGGTGGGAGACCTGTTCGAGAGCTACCTGAAGCGCGACATGGGCGTCAAGGACACCGGCCGGCTGCTGGGCGGCCACGGCGGCGTGCTCGACCGCATCGACGGCCTGCTGTTCGCCGGCGCAGCCGCCTTCTTCGTGGCGCTGGCGCTGCATCGCGTGGCCTGAGGGAGATGACTGATCGACATCTCTCGCGAGCCTGGCCGCTGCGATTGGTCTGAGTAAGCGGTGGTCGTGGTGGGTACGGCTGCGAACCGTCGTCTCGCGGTGTCCTCG
>DASUHV010000118.1:0-5386 GCA_036273355.1 Gaiellales bacterium | reverse complement strand
GCCGCGGATAGTGGTGGGCTCCGCCGAGCAGGCGGCGGCCTTCCAGGCCGACACCCTGGCCCGCGGCCACGAGGGCGTGCTGGTCAAGTCGCTGGACGCTCCGTACGCCGCGGGGCGCCGCGGTGCCGGCTGGATCAAGGTCAAGCCGCGGCTCACGCTCGACCTGGTGGTGCTGGCGGCGGAGTGGGGGCACGGCCGCCGCCAGGGGTGGCTCAGCAACCTGCACCTGGGCGCCCGCGCGGACGACGGCGGCGGCTTCGTGATGCTGGGCAAGACCTTCAAGGGGCTGACCGACGCGACGCTGACCTGGCAGACCGAGCGGCTGCTGGAGCTCGAGACGGGCCGGCACGGGATCACCGTCGAGGTGCACCCGGAGCTGGTGGTGGAGATCGCATTCGACGGCCTGCAGCGCAGCACGCGCTACCCGGGCGGCGTCGCGTTGCGGTTCGCGCGGGTGCTGCGATACCGTGACGACAAGCGGGCCGACGAGGCCGACACGCTGGCCACGGTGCTCGCGATGGCCGGGTTCTAGAGAGATCACACGAGGAGGCGGCATGGCGGGAGAGATCGTTCACATCGAGTTCGTCGCACAGGACGCGGACCGCGCGCAGCGGTTCTGGAACGGCGTCTTCGGCTGGGAGTTCGGAGACTCGGGGATGCCGGAGATGGACTACCGGATGGCGCAGACCGGTGAGGGGTCGGGGGCGGCCATCTACGCCGGCGAGAACCCCGGACATCCCAAGTACTACTTCGACACCGGTGACATCGACGCGTCCAGCGCCCGCGTCCGGGAGCTGGGAGGCAGTGCGGACGGCAAGACGCCGGTGCCGGGCCACGGCTGGTTCGCGGCCTGCAAGGACAGCGAGGGCAACGAGTTCCACCTCTGGCAGGCTGATTCGGCGGCCGCTCCGCCGGCCTAGCCGCCGAGCCCGATGGCCTACTGCCCAAACTGCGGGGCACCGGTACCACCCGGTGCCGCATTCTGCCCCAACTGCGGCCACCAGCTCGGTGCCGCGGGCGCCCCGCCGGACGCGGGCGGTGCCTGGGTGCCGCCGCCCGTTGCGCCGGTTGACCCGTATCCGCTGCAGCTCGAGGTGGACTATCCCGACCGTCAGCTGAGCCGGCTGTCGACCTTCTTCCGCATCTTCGCCGCGATCCCGATCCTGATCGTCCTGGGGCTGATGCAGCCAGACGTGTTCAACAACTCCCGCGGAGGCGGCGGGTACGCCGCGGTCGCGACCGGCATCCTGTTCCTGCCGGTGCTGGTGATGCTGCTGTTCCGTCGCAAGTACCCGGGCTGGTGGTTTGAATGGAACCTAGAGCTGACGCGGTTCACGACCCGGATCTCGGCCTACCTGCTGCTGCTGGACGACCGCTATCCGTCGACCGACGACCACCAGTCGGTGCACCTCGATCTGGAGCGGCCGGACGGAAACGCCCTGTCGCGCTGGCTGCCGCTGGTCAAGTGGCTGCTCGCCGTCCCGCACTACATCGTGCTGTTCGCGCTGGCGATCGGCGCGTTCTTCGTCGTCATCTGCGCGTGGTTCGCCATCCTGTTCACCGGCCGCTATCCGCGCTGGGCGTTTGACTACAACGTCGGAGTCATGCGCTGGGGGCTGCGGGTCGAGGCCTACATGCTGCTGCTGACGACGGATCGCTACCCGCCGTTCAGCCTCTGACCGCCATGCGCGGGCGTGACCTGGTCATCCTCGGAGTTCCGTCCAGCGCCGGCGCTTTCGCGGCCGGCCAGGAGCGTGCGCCCGCCGCTCTGCGCGAGGCGGGCCTCGTGGGGCGGCTGGCGGCCCGCGGCGACGTGCTCGATCTGGGTGACCTGCCGGAGTTCGGATGGCGCCCGGACAGGGAGCACCCGCGCGCCCAGCACGTGGCGCGGGTTGCGGAGACGGCCGCGCACGTGCGAGACGAGGTCGCGGGCAGGCTCGCGGCCGGCTGTCGTGTGCTGGTGCTGGGCGGCGACTGCACGGTCGGCGTGGGCACCATGGCGGGTAGCCGCCTGGCCGGCGGGCGCACCGGCCTCGTCTACCTGGACATGCACGCCGATCTGAACGTGCCCTCGAGCGTGGTCGACGGGGCGCTCGACTGGATGGGAATGGCGCACATGCTGGGCGTCGATGGCTGCCTGCCCGAGCTGGCGGACCTCGCCTCGCCGCTCGTGCCGATGCTGGACCCGTCCCAGGTCGTCGTGCTGGGCCACGAGCACAGTCAGGCCACCGACTGGGAGCGCTCCGTGATCGCCGAGCGGTCGATCGCCGTCGTCACCGCCGAGGCGCTGCGGGCCGACCCTGCCGCCGCCGCGCAGAACGCGCTCGCACAGCTCGCCGATGCCACCCGCGTGGTCGTCCACCTCGACGTCGACGTCGTCGACTTCGTGGACGCTCCGCTCTCGGAGAACGCCGGCCGCAACGTGGGCGTGCCGCTCGCGGCCGTCGCCGCGGCGCTGCCGGTGCTGACGGCCGACCGGCGCACGGCCGCGCTGACCGTGACCGAGCTGAATCCGGTCCACGCGGCGGCCGATCCCGGGTGCCTGGGGCGGCTGGTGGACGCGCTGGTCGCGGGGATCAGCTAGGCGCTGCCGCTCAGCCGGCCGCCCCCTGCAGCGCCTGCGCGGGCCGTTCCTTGCGCGGATCGACGAATGGGATGGTGGCCGTGCGCCCGCGCATCGTGCCAGTCTCCGACTCGACGTCGATGGGGTTCCCTGGCTCGGACAGCTCCGTCGGCACCCACACGTAGCCGATGTTCTTCTGCAGGCCGGGCGACCAGACGGCGTCGGTGACGCGCCCGATCGGCTTGGCGTCGACGTGTGCCGGCCAGGGCCGGGTGATGCCCTCGATCGGCTCGGTCTGGTCGAACTCGATGCCCACCAGCCGGCGGTCGACGCCCTCGCGGCGCACCCGCTCCAGCGCCTGCTTGCCGATGTAGTCCTGCGGCTGATCCTCGACCAGCCGCTCCAGCCCCATCACGTGGAAGGGCGTGTCGCCCAGCGAGATGTCGGATCCCCAGTTGAAGATGCCGGCCTCGACGCGCCGCGCCTCGTTGGGGGCGATCGGCCGGATCGCGTACTCCTCGCCCGCGTCCATGATCGCCTGCCAGAGGGCGTCGCCGCGGGTGCCGTCGAGCAGGTTCACCTCGAAGCCGGGCACCGCCGACCAGCCGGTGCGGCTGATCACGACCGGGATGTCGCCGATCGTGAACCGTTCGCACCAGTAGTACTTGATGTCGTAGATGGCCGGCCCGACCAGCTTCTCGAGCGTCTTTGCCGACAGCGGCCCCTGCACCTGCACAGGATGCACGTCGGGGTAGCTGACCTCGGCGTCCAGGTCGAGCTGCGACAGCACCCCGATCGCGTACAGCCCGGCGTCGCTGTCGGCCAGCTGCATCCACCACACGTTCTCCTCGACGTGCAGCAGCACGGGATCGTTGACGATGCCGCCCTCCGGCGACATGACGAGCATGTACTTGCCCTGCTTGACCGCGCACCTCGTGAGGTCACGGCAGGTCAGCATGTCGATCAGCCTGTCCGCGTCGGGCCCGCTCACCTGCACCGTCCGCTCGACCCCGACGTCCCACAGCGTGACACCCTCCTGCAGCGCCTTGTACTCGACGGACACGTCGTCGTACTCGGCCGGCAGGTACATCTTGTTGTAGATGTCGTACGCCTTGCACCCGGCGCGGCGGGTCGCCTCGAAGTAGGGAGAGCGCCTGTACCAGGGGCCGAAGTAGAGCTTCGTGGTGAGGTCCGGCATTCGTTGTCCCTTCGGTCGCGAGCAGGTCGCCGGACAGCCGCGGCTTCCTGTAGGATTTTGTCGCCTTGACTGATTAGTCAATCAAAACCCCGGGCGGCTGGCAAGCCGCGTGCGCACGTGCCCAGAGATCCCCGCTACGACATCCTGTTCGAACCGGTGCGGATCGGCCCCGTGGTCGCGCGCAACCGGTTCTACCAGGTGCCGCACTGCAACGGCATGGGCCACCGCGACCCCACCGCCCTGGCCGAGATGCGCGGCGTCAAGGCGGAGGGCGGCTGGGCGGTGGTGTGCACCGAAGAGGTCGAGATCCACCCCACCTCGGAGGTGTCGCCCTACGCCGAGGGCAGGCTGTGGAACGACGACGACATCCCGGCCCTTGCGCGGATGACCGAGCGCGTCCACGCGCACGGCGCGCTGGCCGGGATCGAGCCGGTCCACAACGGCATCCACGGCGCCAACCTGTGGAGCCGGGAGGCGCCGATGGCGGCCGGCCACATGCCCGTCATCGGCAACGACCCCACGCAGGTGCGGCAGATGAGCGCCCAGGACATCGCCGACCTGCGCCTCTGGCATCGCCGCGCCGTGGCGCGCTCGATCGAGGCCGGATTCGACATCGTCTACGTGTACGCCTCGCACGGGCTGAACACGTTCGGGCAGTTCCTGTCACCGCTCTACAACTTCCGCACCGACGGCTACGGCGGCAGCCTGGAGAACCGCGCTCGGCTGCTGCGGGAGGTGCTCGAGGACACGCTCGAGGAGGTCGACGGCCGGATTGCGGTGGCCTGCCGGATCACGGTCACCGAGCTGATGGGCGAGAAGGGCCTCGGGCGCGAGGACATCGAGCAGGTGCTGCGCTGGATGGGCGAGCTGCCCGACCTCTGGGACTTCGTGGCCGGGCCCTGGGAGGACGATTCGGCCACCGCCCGGTTCGAGGACGAGGGCCACCAGGAGCAGCACGTGCGCGGGCTGAAGGCGCTCACCTCCAAGCCGGTGGTCGGCGTCGGCCGCTTCACGTCGCCCGACACGATGGTGCGGATGATCCGTGACGGAGTGCTCGACTTCATCGGCGCCGCGCGGCCGTCGATCGCCGACCCATTCCTGCCCGAGAAGATCGAGCAGGGCCGCCTGGAGGACATCCGCGAGTGCATCGGCTGCAACATCTGCGTCGCCGGCGACTCAACCATGACCCCGCTCCGCTGCACGCAGAACCCGAGCATGGGCGAGGAGTGGCGGCGCGGGTGGCATCCCGAGCGGATCCGGCCCAGCCAGAGCGATGCCAAGGTGCTGATCGCAGGCGCCGGCCCGGCCGGGCTGGAGGCGGCGATGTCGCTGGGCAGGCGCGGCTATGACGTGGTGCTGGCCGAGGCGGGGGACCACCTGGGTGGCCGTGTGGCGAGCGAGGCGCGTCTGCCCGGGTTGGCCACCTGGATCAGGGTGGTCGACTACCGCGAGGGCCAGCTGCGCAAGCTGCCCAACGTGGAGCTGGCGTTCAACAGCGAGCTGACGGCCGAGGAGATCGTCTCCTACGGATTCGACCACGTGGCGATCGCGACCGGCGCCGGGTGGCGGCGCGACGGCACCGGGCGCTGGCACACGACCCCGGTCGACTTCGGCGACCTGCCGCT
>DASUHV010000117.1:0-5716 GCA_036273355.1 Gaiellales bacterium | reverse complement strand
TGTTCACCGGAACCGTGCGCTCCATAGCCTTCGCGGACGGAACGGTAAGACAACACCTCACATTGGTGGGCACGATCACTGCTAACGGCAACACCGTCTACGACACGGATCACTACAACGTCACAACCACGGCTGATGGTGCCACCAAGATCGTCGGAATATTCATTCATATTGTCGTACCTGGCACCGGTCTCGTGATGATTGACGCCGGCAACGTCGCTATCAGTCCGAGCGGCGATCTCACGTTCACCGGCCACCAGGATCAACTCACCGGCAACACAGCCGCCTTCTGCGCAGCTCTAAGCTAGGACTCGTTAATGGCCATTAGCGAACCACTCTGCTACGCATGGGTGGTGGCTCTGAGGCGATATCTGTCGAAGTCCGCAGGATGCTGCACAATGTGACAAATGCTCCCTGTCACCAAATAGAGCCAGACTGGGTGCCGTAAGGCAATGTGGACAGGTCGCCGTCTATCGACGTTGGTTGCGCTTTACATCCTTTGGAACGGTGGACGAGCGCCCAACGGTGCGGGCTACCATCACGCTGTGGAAATCCGCAGATCGACCTAGCCGTGCTCCACGAGCCGCCCACGACGTGAAGGTGATCGCGGTCGGATCGTCCGATGCCGCGCGCGCCGGCAGATCAGGCTGACCAGCAAGGCCGGCGACATCGTGGTCATCGAGTACACGCGCGGCTGCCAGCAGCGCCAGACCACCATCACGCTGGGCTGACGCTAGGCGATGCGTGCGGCCTGCTCGTGGCTGGCGCCGCGGCCGATCAGGTCGAACACGCGGTGGACGAGGTCGCCGCTCTCGCCGCGAGCCCAGGCGTCGCGCACGATCCGCCGGGCCATCGTAAGGTCGTACCCGATCAGCATCAGCTGTTCGCGTTGCCACGCCCGGATCCGCGCGGGCTCGTCATCCCCGCCCGCGTATTCCAGCTCCCACTCGGCGGGAGCCCGCACGTCGTGTTCGAACAGCATTCCAGCGAAGCGCTACCCGTCGCGAGCATGGCCCAAACATGGCGAGCACCTAGCGCGGCGACGCAGCGATCAGCACCACGTCGTCCGGGAGCGCGCCGCCGTTTGCATCCAGCACCGCCCGCAGCACGGCGTCCACGTCGTCCTCGCCGATCGGGAGGGCGGAGGCGGCCAGCAGCGGTAGCAGGCGGTCGTTCCCGTACGGGCGCGGGCCGGCCGGCGACGTCCGTCCCTCGACCAGACCGTCGGTGTAGACGACCAGCGACCACGGCTCGTCCGGCAGCGCCAGCGGATGCGGCTCCCAGGTGGAGGTCCCGGATATGCCGATGGCCGGGCCCGGCGGGTGCGCGTCCTCGTGGGTGCCGCGACCGGTGACCAGGATCGGGGGCGGGTGGCCCGCGATCACGATCCGAGCCGACCGCAGGTCGGCCGCCACCGTGGCGAGGCACAGCGTGGCGAACGGGATTTGCGATGCGATCCGCTGCTGCTCGGCCAGCAGCGTCTCGTTCAGGGCGCTCACCGTCTCGCTGTCGGAGACGCCGGCGATGGCCAACCCGCGCCACATGGCGCGCAGGCGGGTCGCCAGTGCGGCGGCCGCGGGGCCGTGGCCGGCGACGTCCCCGACCATGAGGGCGACATCGCCCGTGGGCTGCACCACGGCTCCGTAGAAGTCGCCGGCGATCCTCTGCGCACTCACCGCGGGGATGTAGCGGCTGACCACGTTCAGCCGGCCGACCGCGGGGTCGCGGTAGAGCCCGACCAGGCCCCGTCGCAGCTCCTCGATCAGCTCGCGGCGCAACTCGTCGCCATGCCGCACCCGCTCGCCCACGATGCCGGCCCCCGCGGAGACGGGCAGCCATACCATTGGCGCCGCCCAGGCGTTCTCGCCGACGATCGTCACCGCCAGCACCACCCCCACCGCCGTCACCGGCACGCCGAACCACGGGCCCAGCAGATAGCTCGCGGCGACCCCGATCACCACCAGCAACGGCCCGGGAACGCCGCGCAGGGTGTTCGGCGAGATCACCAGAAACGGCAGCGCGATCGCCAGCTCGCAGAGCACTGCAACCAGGGCCGCCACCAGCTTGCCCTGCCGGGTGTCCAACCTGCGTGCCAGCTCAGGCAACGCTACCCCGGCGCGCTGATGGTTCGCAGCGCCTCGTCGCAGGTCTCGTGCAGGGGGAGCACGTCGTTGATACCCACGAGCGTCAGCACACGCGCAGGAGGCCCGCCGGCCGGAGCCACGACCGCCACGGAACCGCCTGACTCGGCTGCGCGCCGCCGCGCGCTCACCATCACGCCGACCACGGTCGAGTCGATGAACGTCGCGCCGGCCAGATCGAACACGATCGAGGGGGAGTGGGCCCAGGCGTCGTCGCACGCGGCGTCGATCGCCGGCCCGGTCGAGAGATCGTGCTCACCTCGCAGCGCGATGACCGAAGCACCTTCAACGTGCTCGACTGACACAGCTCCTGGGTCGGCCAAGGGATCCTCCAGTACCGCGGAATGAAGACGATGCTCGAGGCCACCGCGCCTCCGGCTCAAAGCAGCCCCATACTACCGCCTGGCGCAACCGCCACGGTGTCGGGAGCCGGTGCCGCCGTCAGCCGTCGGCCTCGCTCAGCCAGGTCTTTGCCGCCTCGTACTCATCCGGGTCGAAGACCCGGTACTCGCCCGGGGAGATCCAGCCGAAGGCGCTGATCGCGTGGCGCATCCAGTCCTTGTCGGTGACCAGCGCGATACGTCCCCAGCTGGAGAGGTGCCTCAGCCCGATCGTGCCCGCCGCCTTGGTGTCCTCCCACAGCGCGCCCATGTCCAGCCCGCTGAAGTCAGGTGCGGTCGCGAACAGCAGATTCACGGTGCGTCCACTCTCGAGCGCCTCGCGGATCACCGGCAGCAGCGTGTCGTGGTAATCCCGGCTGGTCAGCCGACCGGATCCGCGGAAGCCGATCGCGCCCTCCGGCATGTCGGTGAGCTGTTCGATCACGCTTGCAGCCTACCCCCTGTCAGCGGCAGCGCCGGCAGCCCGTCGATGCTCTCCGCGTTGTGCTCCGAGACGTAGGTTGCCAGCGCCGCCTCGCCCCCCTTGGCCAGCTTGTTGTCGACCCAGGCGCCGCGTTGCGGGCGACGGCCCTGCTCGACCATCAGCGGCACGTCGAAGCCGCACGAGTCGGCGATCCGCTCCACCTCGACCATGATGATCGACCGCGCGGCGTGCTCCGCGGCCGGCATCGCCGCGAGATCGAACGTCGCCGCCGTGCGGTCGTACCGGTCACAGCCCGGTGCCAGCACCGTGCCGCGTCCGTGCATGCGCAGGATCCGCGGCGGGCCCTGGAAGGCGCACAGCATCACGCAGATGCGGCCGTTCTGGCGCAGGTGCGCGATCGTCTCGGCCCCGCTTCCGATCAGATCGAGGTAGGCGATCGTGTGCGGATCGAGCACCTGCAGGCTCTCGATCGGGCCCTTCGGCGACAGGTTGATGTGGCCGCCGGCCTCGGGTGCGGTGGCGACGAAGAACATCTGCTGGCCCCGGATCCAGCTCGCCAGCTTGTCGTCGATCTCGGCGAACACCTTGCCCATGCGCGCAGCCTATCCCGGGCGCTTAACGGCCGACGCCAGGCCTGAGAGGACGGATTGCGAGGGGCCTGGCGTCGGTCTTGGGGGGATTGGGACACGGACACTGCGCCTTTCCCCAAGCGCTCGTCAACCCGATCGCCGGTATTCCCCAGAAGAATTGGCGCTGAGAGCGAGAATTTCGCGACCTTATCCACACGGTATCCACGTCCACCACGGGTGCCTGTGGATGCAGTGTGGAAAGTTCGGCGCTCAGTCGGCCGCGAGCTCGCCGCAGATGGCGTCGGTCAGCACCTGTACGGCGGCCAGGCAGTCGGCCTCGGACGCCGACTCGGTGGCGACGTGGCTGGCGCCGGTCGGGTTGCGTACGAACACCATTGCAGCCGGGCGCTCGGTGGCGAGGATGCCCGCGTCGTGGCCCGCGTAGGAGGGCAGGTCGCCGGCCGGGATGCCGCGCGCCTCGGCGGCCGCGAACAGCTGTGCCCGCAGACGGTCGTCGAAGCGGGCGCCCTCGTTGTGGGACTCGCGGCCGAACTCGGCGCCGGGGAAGCGGGCCCGCAGCTCCTCGACCATCGCGTCGACCGTCTCCAGCTCGAGCGCGCGCACGTCCAGCGACGCGGCCACGTGGCCGGGGATCGAGTTGGTCGATCCAGGGCTGATCTCCATCCGGCCCACGGTGCCGACGGCGCCCGGCCTGGCCCGCGCCACCTCATCCACCGCGAGCGCGAACCTGGCAGCGTCGAGCAGCGCGTCGCGGCGGTCGCTCATCGCGGTGGTGCCGGCGTGGTTCGCCTCCCCGGCGAACTCCACCCGCCAACGCTGCCGCGGCGCCAGCACGTCGGCCACGCCCAGCGCCAGCTCACGGTCGACCAGCGACCGGCCCTGCTCGACGTGCACCTCGTAGAAGCAGCGCACCTCGTCGAGCTGCTTGCGGCTCTGCGCCAGCGAGTCGCGGGTGACGCCGTAGATCGCCGGCGCGTCGCCCATCACCTCGAGCACGTGATCGATGTCCAGCCGCCCGGTCAGCGCGAGGCTGGCGAAGGTGGGGGTGCGAAACCGGGCTCCCTCCTCGTCGACGAACGCGACCACCGCCAGCGGATGCCGGCGCCCGGCGCCGGACTCCAGCACCGTCGCCGCCGCCTCCAGCGCCGCCACGACACCGAGCGCTCCGTCATACGCGCCGCCGTCGGGCTGCGTGTCCAGGTGTGACCCGGTGCACACCCAGGGCCCGCGGTCCGCGTCGTCGGTGACCGCCCAGAGGCTGCCGGCACCGTCCTGCTGCACCTCGAGCCCGATCGAGGTGGCCGTGCGCGAGAACCAGGCTCGCGCCTCGGCCTCGAGCGGGCTCCAGGCCAACCGGTTCCACCCGAGGTCGCTGTGTCCGATCGCGGCCAGCTCGCCGAACCACGACACGAACCGTTCTCTGGATACCTCGGACATCGGTCTGGGAGGATACGCGTATGGCCGATGCCACGCAGCGTCTTCCGGGGTTCGTGAACGCCCACAGCCACGCCTTCCAGAGGGCGCTGCGGGGGCGCGTCGAGCACGTCGACCCCGACCACCCGCATGACGACTTCTGGACGTGGCGCGAGGCCATGTACCAGGCCGCCAACGCCATCGACCCGGACGGCGCATACGACGTCGCGCTGCATCTCTACCGCGAGATGGTTGCGGCCGGGTATACGGCGGTCGGCGAGTTCCACTACCCACACCACCAGCCCGGCGGCGAGCCCTACCCCGACCCCAACGCGATGGCCAAGGCCACCGCCGCGGCCGCCGCCGATGCCGGCATCGAGATCGTGATGCTGATGACCGCATACGCGCGGGCCGGCTGGGGGCTGCCGCCGACCCCTGGCCAGCGCCGCTTCTGCGACGCCGACGTGGCGTCCTACCTGGCACGGGTGGACGCGCTGGCGTCGGAGATGCGCGTGGGGCTGGCTCCGCACAGCGTGCGGGCGGTGCCGCGCGACTGGCTGGACGAGATCACCGCCTATGCAGCGTCCAGCGGCATGGTCGTGCACATCCACGCCAACGAGCAGCGCCTCGAGATCGAGCAGTGCGAGGCTGAGTACGGCATGCGGCCGATCGAGCTGCTGGCCGAGATCGGGCTGCTCGGCCCGCGCGCCACGGTGATCCACGCCACCCACGTCTCCGAGCGCGAGC
>DASUHV010000116.1:0-3949 GCA_036273355.1 Gaiellales bacterium | reverse complement strand
AGCTCGATCGCGGCGCTGCCCTGGCGCGCCGCCCAGCGGCAGACGCCCTCCACCAGGCGCTGCCCGATCCCGCGACGGCGCCATTCCGGGTCGACCCACATCGCCACCAGGTCGGCCGCGCGGGCGGGGTCGAGGCGCAGGCCGGTGGCGCTACCGACGTGGCGGTCCCCGTCTACGGCGTGGAACGTGGCCACCTGCGAGCTCTGCGCCGCGATCGCGGCACGCTCCCGCCAGAACTCGTCCGGCTGGGCCGCCTCGTCGGCGTGACGCGAGGCGAACGCATCGGGCGTCTCCAGCAGCATCGCCAGGCGCACGCGGCGCAACACATCGACCTCGTCGACGCGGACGCGTCGCATGCGCAGGTTGCTCACGCGCCAACCGTACGCGATTCGCCCTCGAACACCGCCTGCGCGTGCGCGCTCGTGCCCAGCACCAGCACCTCGTCGCCGGCCCGCAGCACCGAGTCGCCGCGGGCCTGGCGGGCGGCACCGTCGCGCATGATCAGGCTGATCCAGGCGCGCTCGCCCAGGACGAGGTCGCGCAGCGCCACCCCGTCGGCGGGCGACCCGGCGGCGACCACGTAGCGCCCGACCTCCTGCGGCTCATCGCGGAGCCGCACCGACAGGTCCCACGGCTCCTGGTGGATCTGGCGCATCTGCAGGCCGACCCGGCCGGCCACCGTCGGCACCAGCGAGCCCTGGACGACCACCGAGAACATCACCACCACGAACACGATCCCGTAGATGCGGTTGGCGTGGTCGACGCCCTCCAGCAGCGTGAATGCGGCCAGCAGGATCGGCACCGCGCCGCGCATGCCGGCCCAGGCGATGAACACCTTCTCGCCCCGTGTCAGGCGCGCCCGCGCCAGCAGGGCCGCCACCACCAGCGGCCGCGCCACGAACGTCAGCAGCACCGCCACCGCCAGGCCGTCCAGCCAGACGCTGCGCAGGTCGAGCGAGCCGAGGTCGATGGTCAGCCCCAGTGCCACGAACACGACGATCTCGCCGAGGCTGGCGAGCGCCTTGTGGAAGTGCTCGATCTCGGCCTTGTAGGGAGCGCGCAGGTCGGCGATCAGCACGCCGGTGACGAACACGGCCAGGAACCCCGAGCCATGCAGCACCGAGGCCAGGCCGTACACGATGCCGGCAGCCGACAGGGTCAGCAGCGGGTACAGCGCGGAGTCGGGCAGCATCAGGTCGCGCATGGCACGTCCCAGCGCGAGGCCGCCGATCACGCCGACTGCCAGGCCGACGGCCATCTGGAGGGCGAAATCCTCCGCGATCCCCAGGCTGGAGCCGCTGTTGGTGGCGATGTCGAGCAGGCCGATCACGAGCGCGATCCCGACCGGGTCGTTCACGCCGGACTCGCCCTTGAGGATGTCGTCGCTGCGCCCGCTCACCTCGCTGCCGCCCAGCACCGAGAACACCACCGCGGGATCGGTGGGCGCGAGCGCCGCCCCGATCAGGAGCGACGTTGTCCAGCTGGCACCGAACAGCGCGTGGACGAGCACCGCCAGCAGGCCCGCCACCAGGAACGTGCCGACCACCCCCAGGCTCACGATCGGCCACAGCGACTGGCGGAACCGGGTCACGCCGATGTCCATGCCGCCGTCGAACAGGATCACGATCAGCGCCACGAGGCAGATCCGCTCGACGTCGTGGATCGTCAGCAGCGGCGCCAGATTCGGGATCAGATCGGACGAGACCGTGGCCGCCGCCAGGAACAACGCGGGGGCGGGCACGCGCAGCCTTCCGCTGATGCGGCTGGAGAGGATGGCGACCGCGAAGCCGACCGCGACGATCAGCACCACGCGGCCGAACTCGGCGGCGTCGGTCACGAATCCATCCTAGTGGGAGGGTTCGGTCGTAGACTCGAGGCATGACGGAGGGCTTCGTGGGCATCCTGCGATTCGAGCTGCACCTGCCCGAGAACGGGTCGCTGAAGGGCAAGCGCAAGCACCTGCTGAGCGTCAAGAGCCGCCTGGAGCGGCGCTACGGGGCGTCCGTCGCCGAGATCGGGTACCACGAGCTGTGGCAGCGGTCGCTGCTGGTGATGGTGGTGGCGCGGCGCGAGGCGGGGGAGGCGATGCACGCCCTGGACGAGGCCCGCAGCTACCTTTCATCACAGGAGTTCGAGCTGGCGCGGGCGGACGCGCAGGTGCTGTCGGTGGAGGAGGCAATCGGGTGAGCGAGCGGATGCGACGGGTGAACGAGTCGCTGCGCAAGGTGCTGGCGGATGGAGTCGAGCGGCTGGGCGACCCCTCGGTGGGATTCGTCACGGTCACCGGCGTCCGGGCCACCACCGACTTCAGCCAGGCCATCGTCTACGTCAGCGTGCTCGGCAGCGAGAAGCGCCGCACGCGCTCGCTGCACGCGCTCGAACGCGCGCACGGCGTGCTGCAACAGCGTGTTGCGCGGGAGTTGCGTCTGAGGCGTACCCCTCAGCTGATCTTCCAGTATGATGAGACCCTTGATCGTGCTCTGCGCATGAGCGAACTGCTTGATCAGGTTGTGCCTGCGCCGCCTCCCGAAGAGCACGTCGACGAGACTCCCGATGACAGACAGCCCGACCTCCCGTGAGCTTGACGACGTGGTGGCCGCACTCGCGGCGGCCGACCGCGTGCTGATCGCGTCTCACGAGAATCCCGACGGCGACGCCATCGGCTCGATGTCCGCCGCGGCGCTGGCCCTGCGGGCCGCCGGCAAGCAGGTGCGGCTGTACCTGCACCCCGACTCGCCGCTGCCCCACGAGTACGAGTTCCTGAACATGGACGGGCTGGAGCGCAGCATCGCGCCTGGCTCGACCGAGGGCTGGACGCTGCTGGCGCTGGACTGCGGCAACGAGTCGCGCCTCGGTCCCGACCACGAGCAGCTGCGGGCCGGCTTCGCGCAGGTGATCGACGTCGACCACCACCACGACAACTCCCGCTTCGGCGACGTCAACTACGTGGACGGCCACGCCTCCTCGACCGCCGAGATCCTGGCGCGGATCTGCGACGGGCTGGGGATCGAGCTGACGCCCGAGATCGCGGAGGCCCTGTACGTCGGCCTGGTGACCGACACCGGCCGCTTCCAGTACCGCACCACGAGCCCGGCGGCGCTCCGGCTGGCGGCGCGCCTGGTGGAGGCCGGCGCGGACGTGCACAAGGTGTTCGAGCTGGTGTTCGAGACGCTGCCGCTGGGCAAGATGCAGCTGCTGGGACGCGTGCTCGAGCACATGCAGTCGTACGAGGGCGGGCGGCTGCTGGTCAGCTACGTGACGCGGGACGATCTGGCGCTGGTGGAGGGTGACGAGGCCACCACGGAGGGCCTGATCGACAACCTGCGGGCCGTGGACGGCGTGCAGGTGGCGGCGCTGATCCGCGAGCAGGTGCCGCACCCCGACGGGACGATCACGCCCAACCGCGTGTCGCTGCGATCGCGCGGCTCGATCGACGTGTCCCAGATCGCGCGCAAGTCGCAGGGCGGCGGCCACAAGCAGGCGGCCGGCTTCTCGCACCCCGGCAGCATCGAGGAGATCCGCGAGTTCATCGTGGACGAGGTCGCAAGCCAGCTGGCCGAATCCGCCGCGTAGACTGCGGCGCGTGACAGGACTGCTGCTCGTCGACAAGCCCGCGGGACCGACGTCGTTCGCGGTGATCCGCAGGCTGCGGCCGCTGACCGGCCCGAAGGTGGGGCACGCCGGCACGCTCGACCCGTTCGCGACCGGCCTGCTGCTGGTGCTGGCGGGACGGGCGACGCGGCTGGCGACGTTCCTGTCCGGCCTGGACAAGCGCTACCGCGCCGTCGTGCAGTTCGGTGCGGTCTCCTCGACGCTCGACCCGGAGGGCGAGATCTCACAGACCGGCGGGCGGACGGACGCTGCCGCCGTGGAGGAGGCGGCGGCCGCGCTGACCGGCGAGGTGCTGCAGGAGGTGCCGCTGGCGTCGGCGGTGCGGGTGGCCGGAGAG
>DASUHV010000115.1:0-2478 GCA_036273355.1 Gaiellales bacterium | reverse complement strand
CTCGTAGACGCTGATCTCGACCGGCGTGATCTGCCCGTTGTTCGGCCCCTGCGTCTCGGCGTTGAACGCCTTGCAGAAGTCCATGATGTTGACCCCGTGCTGGCCGAGGGCGGGGCCCACCGGCGGCGCCGGGTTTGCCTGTCCGGCGGGGATCTGCAGCTTGATGACCTTGATGACCTTCTTGGCCATGTACTTCCTCCTTAGTGGTGCATGCGCCGGACCTGCGCCCGGCTCCCACGCTCGTGAGTGTGGCTAGATCTTCTTGACCTTGTCGAACTCCAGCTCGACCGGCACCTGGCGCTCGAAGATCGAGACCAGCACCTTCAGCTTGCCCTGGTCCTCGTTGATCTCGGCGATCTCGCCGTCGAAGTCGGACAGCGGGCCCGAGATCACCTTGACGCTCTCGCCGAGCGAGAACTCGGCCTTCTGCTTCGGCGCCGGCGCGGCCGACGCGGTGTGCAGCATGCGGTCGACCTCGGGCTGGGACAGCGGCACCGGCTTGTTCTGCGCGCCGACGAACCCGGTCACGCCGGGGGTGTTCTTGACCAGCGTCCACGCCTCGTCGGTCAGGTCCATGTTGACCAGCACGTAGCCGGGCCACAGCCGCCGCTCGGTCTGCACCTTCTGGCCGTCCTTGGTCTCGACGACGGACTCGGTCGGCACCACCACGCGGCGCACCGTCATCTCCTGGTTCATCGACTTGACGCGGTGCTCGAGGTTGGCTTTGACCTTGTTCTCGTGCCCGGAATAGGTGTTGATCACATACCAGCGAAACATGTGGGCTCCGTCATTTCTGGAGGTTGAGGAGGTCGGAGACAAGACGTGCGAAGATCTGGTCGAGGCCGTACAGGTACAGGCCCACCAGCACGCACGCACTGATCACGACCGAGGTGGACTGCCAGGTCTGCTGCCGGTTGGGGAAGTCGACCTTGGCCAGCTCGCCGCGGACCTCGCCGACGAACCCGCGCGCCCTGGCGAACGTGCTCTTCTTGCGCTGGACGGGATCGCCGCCGGACTGGCTCTTGGGCTTGCCCGCCAGCGGCGCGGTCACGCTGCGCCGACCTTGCTGCGCCGGCTGACGGCTGCGACGTGCCATCGGGCTAGCGAGTCTCCTTGTGCGGCGTATGCTTCCCGCACCAACGGCAGTACTTGGAGAACTCGATCCGGTCGGGCGAGTTGCGCTTCGATTTGTTGGTCTGATAGTTACGCCGCTTGCACTCTTGACACGCCAGCGTAACGAGCACTCGGACACCTGTGGCCACGCGAAAACCTCTCGTCGGTTGAGCGCTTGGACGGTATCACAGGCCCTGCGCCGATCGTGCCGCCGAAACCGCCTCAGACGGGGCCGTCACTGCCCGCCAGCTCGAGCAGCCGCTCAACCGTGTTCCAGTTGCGGGCGGTGGCCGTCACCTTCAGCTTGCGCTCCCAGAAGGAGTGCGTGAGACGGGCCTTGTGGACGCCGGCCGGCCACCACATGAACAGCTCGCGCCCGTGCAACGCGAACATCTCCGGCTCGTAGTCGGCCGGGTCGACGGCGGCCACCAGCTTGGGGTCGGGCCGGGCCGACAGGAACACCACGTGGTGGTGTTTGGGATTGTCGGCGTGCTCGCCCAGGGGGTTGCGCTTGACGACCGCAGCCAGCTCGGCGCGCGTGCGCACCAGCACCTTGATGTCGAGCCCCGTCTCGTCGTGCAGCCGCTGGGCGATCCGGCGCTCCGAGGTCGCCGCCGGCTCCGTGCTGCCGAAGACGACGTTGCCGCTCTGCAGCAGCGTCTCCACGCCCGTGTAGCCGAGCGCCTCCATCAGCTCGCGCAGCTGCGCCATCGCGACGCGGTTCCTCGCGCCCACGTTGATGCCTCGCAGCAGTCCCACCTGGCGTGTCACCGAGACAGCGTGCCACACCGGGCCGATCGGCGGCTGGGGTGGGCGAGCGGCACCAGCCCCTGCCACCCGTCGCGCAGCAGCTCGACCAGCGAGGGCGGAGTCAGCAGCTGCGCCTGTCCGCGCCGCGGCCGCGGCGCCCGCCGCCGGTAGCCGGAGGCCGACCAGCGCAGCAGGCCGTCGCCCCAGACCAGCCAGGGCGCGCCCTCGGCCATCACGTAGGCGCCGTCGGGGAGCTCGTCGTAGGCGGCCGCGTGCAGGCGCCGGTCGCGTCCGTCGAGGCGCTGGTCGTGCAGCCGCAGGTCGACCGCGTCGGCCCCATGGTCGCCCGGGTGCAGCCGGCCCCATACCTCGAGCAGCCGGTTGTAGTCCTCGCGGCGGCAGAGGGCGCAGGGCCGGTGGCCGGCCGCAAGCGCCGTCGCGTCATCCAGGAAGAACAGCTCGGTGAACCGTCCCGGCTGCATCTTGGGCCCGCGCTGCCAGCCCCGGAACTCGAGCCGGCAGGCGATCCAGCGCCGCACCGCGAAGTCGCGCCGGATCCGCCCGCCGGCGTCGTGCAGGCAGCCGCGGTTGCCGTAGACGAGCCCGCGGGCGGGG
>DASUHV010000114.1:0-6846 GCA_036273355.1 Gaiellales bacterium | reverse complement strand
CCTCGCGCACGCCCCCGTCCCGCACCTCCCAGACCCGATCGCACCCGATCGATCGGATGAACTCGCGGTCGTGGGAGACGGTCAGGATGGTGCCGCGGAATCCTTTCAGAGCCCGCTCGACGACGTCGATCGAGTCGAAGTCGAGGTGGTTCGTGGGCTCGTCCAGCAGCAGCAGCACGGCGCCGCCCATCACCAGCATCGCGATCAGGAGGCGTGACCGCTCGCCGGCGCTGAGCCTGGCCATGGGGCGGAACAGCTGCTCCTGGGAGAACAGAAACCAGCCCAGCACCGCCCGCGCCTCGTGCTCGTGCCCGGGGACGCCCCGGCGGTAGTGGTCGAGCACCGTCCGCTCGAGCGGCAGATGATCGTGGGTCTGGGGAAGCACGCCCACGCGGGCCTGGCGCAGCACCGAGCCGGACAGCGGCTCCAGGTCGCCCGCGATCACCCGGAACAGCGTGGACTTGCCCGCGCCGTTGCGGCCGGTCAGCGCGATCCGGTCGCGGCCCTTGACGACCAGGTCGAGCGCTGCGAGCACCGCCACCCCGTCGTATCCCGCGGTGACGTCCTCCAGCGCCGCCAGCCGGCGGCCGCGCTGGGACGTACCCGCAAGGCTGAACGAGAACGAGGCCGCCTGCTCGGGCCGCTCGATCCAGTCGGTGGCGGCCATCTGACGCTCCAGCCTGCCCTCGCGGGCCTTCGCCTTCTTCGCCACCTTCTTGGCGTAGCGCTTGAGCTTGTCGCTGCCCGCGCCGCCGACGGTGGATTCGGTGACGCTCGCCTGGCCGCGGGTGCGGGCGATGTCCGCCTCCAGCCGCTTGCGGTAGCGCTCCTGGGCGCGGTGCTCCTCCTGGCGCCGCTCGAACAGCCGCTGCTTCTCGGCCCGGAACGCCGTGTAGCCGCCCTCGTAGACGGCCAGGGTGCGCGTCACCGGATCCAGCTCGAGGATGCGCGAGACGGTCTCATCGAGGAAGCGGCGGTCGTGGGTCACCACCAGCACGGCGCCCGGGAAGCTCGACAGGTACCGCTCCAGCCAGCGGATCCCCTCCAGGTCGAGGTGGTTCGTGGGCTCGTCCAGCAGCAACACTGTGGGACGGGACAGCAGCACGCCGGCCAGCATCACGCGGGCCGCCTGCCCGCCCGACAGCTCGCGGAAGCGCGCGCCGTCGGACAGGCCGGTGATGCCGATGTGGCGGCGCACCTGGTCGATCGTGTCGCGGAAGCGCCAACCGTCCAGCGCCTCGTAGCGGTGCTGGAGCGAGCCGTACGCGGCCACCGCAACCTCGTCGCCCGTCGCCATCGCAGCCTCCAGCGCCCGCATGTCGCGGTCGACGGCGTAGACGTCGCCAGCCGACCGGCGCAGGTGCTCGCCCAGGGTTAGATGCGGGTCGGGAGGCTGCTGCTCGAGGTAGGAGACGCGGTCGGCGTCGCCGACGGTGACGCTGCCGGCATCCGGTCTGGCCCGGCCCGCGAGCAGGCCCAGCAGCGTCGTTTTGCCGACGCCGTTGGGGCCGACCAGGCCGACTCGGTCGCCGTCAGCGAGGACGAAGGAGACGTCGTCGAAGAGAGGTTCGGCGTCGTGCGCCGCCCGTAGAGCGTCTGCTTTCAACACGGACCGTCATACCTCTCTGGGGCCAGGATAGCGCCTCGCGGCACGGTGGTGGCGGCCGCGTCGCTGTCCGACCCCCTACCTAGCATGAGAGTGTGGATGAACGCGCTCCCCGATGGTTGATCGATCCCTGCTCGGAGCCGGCCGCCCTGGATCTGGCCGGGCAGCTGGGCGTCAGCCGCACCATGGCTGAGGTGCTGCTGCGTCGCGGCCACGGCGACGCCGCCTCCGCCCGCGCCTTCCTCGAGGCGGAGGGCCCGCGTCACGACCCGCTGCTGCTCGGCGACATGAGCGCCGCCTGCGACCGCGTCCTGGCCGCGATCGAGAGCGGCGAGCGGATCTGCGTGCACGGCGACTACGACGCCGACGGCATCTGCGCGACCGCGCTTGCCGTCCTGGTGCTGCGGTCGCTGGGCGCCGAGGTCGGCTGGCACCTGCCCAGCCGCTTCGAGGAGGGCTACGGCGTTGGCGCCCAGGCGCTGGAGCGGCTGGCCGGCGAGGGCGTGAAGCTGGTCGTCACGGTCGACTGCGGCATCACGGCCACCGCCGAGGTGGCGAGAGCCCGCGAGCTCGGCATGGACGTGATCGTGACCGACCACCATCGCCCGGCCGAGCAGCTGCCCGACTGCCTGCGGGTCTGCACGCGGCCGTCGGACTATCCCTTCCCGGAGCTGTGCGGCACCGGCGTGGTGCTGAAGCTGGCCGAGGCGCTCTACGCGCGCAGCGGACGGGAGCGCGACCAGCTCGACCAGCACCTCGACCTGGTGGCGCTGGCCACCGTCGCCGACGTGGTGCCGCTGCTGGACGAGAACCGCGGGCTGGTCAGGGCCGGCCTGCGCCGCATGGCGCGGACGGCCAAGCCGGGGCTGCGTGCGCTGATGGCGGCCGCACGCATCGACCGTACACGCGTCGCGGCCGGTGATCTCGGCTTCCGGCTCGGCCCTCGCATCAACGCGGCCGGGCGGCTGGGGCACCCCGGCGTCGCCCTCGACCTGCTGCTGACCGACGACGACGATCGTGCCCGCGAGCTGGCCGCGAAGCTCGAGAGCCTGAACCGCCGCCGCCAGTCGGTCGAGGAGGAGATCCTGGAGCTGGCCGCAGAGCAGGTGGAGGCTCGCGACGCCGTATGGCGCGAGCGGCGCGCCTACGTGCTCGCGTCGCCCGACTGGCACGAGGGCGTGATCGGGATCGTGGCCTCGCGGCTGGTCGAGCGCTACGGCCGGCCGGTGGTGCTGATCGCGATCGGCGATGAGGGCGCCAAGGGGTCGGGGCGCAGCATCCCCGCCTACGACCTGCACGCCGGGCTGAGCGCCTGCGCCGGGGAGCTGGAGAAGTTCGGCGGCCATCGCGCCGCCGCGGGCCTGTCGATCGACCCGCTCCGCATCGAGCGCTTCGCCGAGCTGCTGGCGGAGCACGCCGCTGCGGCGCTGGACGGTCAGGATCTGGGCCGGGCCGTGCACGTCGACGCCGTGGTGGCTCCCTCCGAGCTGTCGCTGGAGCTGGCCGACGAGCTGGCCCGCCTCGAGCCCTGCGGGCTGGGGAATCCCGGCGTCACGCTGCTGGCGCCCGCCACGACGCTGACCGCGGTCGAGACGATGAGCGAGGGCAAGCACGTCCGCATGGCGGTCGAGCTGGGCGGCTTCCGCTGCCGCGCGGTCGGGTTCGGGATGGGGCGTGATGCCCCGGTGCTGCGCCAGTCGGGGCGCCACGACGTGGCCTTCCGGCTCCAGCGGAATCAGTGGAACGGCACCGTCACCCCGCAGATGCTCGTGCGGGCGGTGCGCACGCTGGACGCGCAGGCGCCCGCGGCCGACCCCAGGCCGTCGCTCGCCGCGGGCTCGGGCTGGCTGGTCGACGCGCGCGGCCAGGGCACGCAGATCGCAACCATCGCGCGCCTGCTGGCCGGCGGCGACGACGTGCTGGTGGTGGTGGCCGAGCGCGCCCGCCGCCAGGCGATGCTGACCGGCGTGCTGCACCCGGCGCGGTTCGGCGCGGCCGGCATCGCGCTGGCCGAGTGGGACCAGCTGCCCGAAGCCGCGGCCGGGTTCGGCGCGCTGGTGCTGCTCGACCCGCCTCAGGACGAGTGCCTGCTCCCGCTGGTCGGCGAGCTGGCCGAGCGCGCGGCGGTGCACGTCGTCTGGGGCGGAGCGGAGATCGCCTTCGCGCGGTCGGTGGCCGCCGAGCGCGAGCCGCTGCGGCCTGCCCTGGCCGCGGTGTGGCGAGCGGCCCGCGACAGCGTCACCCCGCTGCTGCCGGCCCGCACCGTCGCCGCCTGCCTGCAGGTGCTTGAGGAGCTGGGCCTGGATCCGTCCGCACCCCCGGCGGAACGGGTCGACCTGGAAGCCTCCGCCAGCTTCCGGGCCGCGCAGGAGCGCCTGCGCGAGTCGCTGGAGTTCCTGGGCCGGCTGGAGAGCGGCGGCCTGACGCTGGACGCGGTGCCGGAACCGGTGGCCGCCGCTGTCTGAGCCGCACATTGGTCCTGCCATGGGCGCCGGGGGGCCTGTTCACTACACTGTGACCATGGCAACGGTGCAGCGCAGCCCGGAGGCCGTACGGCACGATCACCTGCTCCAGGAGTTGCTCGGCCAGGTCTCCTCGTACAACTCGAAGCTCGACGTCGACCTGATTCGCAGGGCGTTCGACTTCGCCTGCGACCAGCACGCGGGCCAGCTGCGCAAGAGCGGGGAGGACTTCATCCACCATCCCTGGAGCACCGCCCAGGTGTGCGCGGGGATGAAGCTCGACTCCTCGACGATCGCGGCGGCGCTGATGCACGACGTGATCGAGGACACCGACGCCGACCTCGAGCAGGTGCGCGAGCTGTTCGGCGACGAGGTGGCGCTGCTGGTCGAGGGCGTGACGAAGCTGTCCAAGATCAACTTCGCGAGCCGCGAGCAGGCGCAGGCCGAGAACTACCGCAAGATGGTCATGGCGATGGCCCAGGACGTGCGCGTGGTGCTGATCAAGCTGGCCGACCGGCTCCACAACATGCGCACGATCGAGGCGCTGCCGAAGCAGAAGCAGACCAACAAGGCCCGCGAGACGCTGGAGATCTACGCGCCGCTGGCCCACCGGCTGGGCATCCACTCCATCAAGTGGGAGCTCGAGGATCGCGCGTTCCAGACGCTGCACCCGCGCCGGTACACCGAGATCGAGTCGATGGTCAACCAGCGCCGCGCCGACCGCGAGCGTTACGTCGAGGAGGCATCCACCATCCTCTCGCGCGAGCTGGACGAGACCGGCGTCGAGGCCGACATCTCCGGGCGCGCCAAGCACTACTACTCGATCTACTCGAAGATGGCGCAGGGCGGCAAGGAGTTCAACGAGATCTACGACCTGACCGCGATGCGGGTGCTGGTCGACTCGGTGAAGGACTGCTACGGCGCGATCGGCGTCATCCACTCGCTGTGGAAGCCGATGCCGGGCCGCTTCAAGGACTACGTGGCCATGCCCAAGTTCAACATGTACCAGTCGCTGCACACGACGGTGATCGGGCCCGAGGGCAAGCCGCTCGAGATCCAGGTGCGCACGCAGCTGATGCACCAGACCGCCGAGTACGGCATCGCCGCGCACTGGCTCTACAAGGACAAGAGCGCCGCGGCCCGGGACGGCTCGCTGACGCCGTGGCTGACGCAGCTGATGGACTGGCAGAACGACGCCTCCGACCCCAAGGAGTTCATGGAGACGCTGCGCGTCGACCTGTTCTCGGACGAGGTCTACGTGTTCACCCCCAAGGGTGAGGTGAAGAGCCTGCCGGCCGGATCGACGCCGCTCGACTTCGCCTACGCGGTGCACACCGACGTGGGGCACCGCTGTGTCGGCGCCAAGGTCAACGGCCGCATCGTGCCGCTGCACTACGCCCTGCACTCGGGCGACTTCGTCGAGGTGCTGACCTCCAAGCAGGAGCGGGGGCCGTCCCGCGACTGGCTGAACCTGGTGCAGAGCTCCCGGGCGCGCAACAAGATCCGCCAGTGGTTCAGCCAGCAGGCGCGCGAGGATCTCGAGCACAAGGGCCGCGAGTCGCTGCACCAGGCGCTGAAGTCGAACGGGCTGCCGCACCAGAAGGTGTCGGCGTCGCCGCTTCTGGCCGGGATCATCCGCGACATGGGCTTCAAGAAGGCCGACGACTTCTACGTCGCGATCGGCGCCGGCAAGGTGCCGGTGGGGCAGATCGTGTCGAAGGTGCTGGGCAAGCTGAAGACCTCCGAGGTGGTGGTGCCCGAGGCCGATGTCACGATCACGCGGCGCGCGCAGAAGCGGCCGGCCGTCTCGTCCAGCTTCGGCATCACGGTCGAGGGCGCTGTCGACAGCGACGTGTTGGTGCGGATGGCCAAGTGCTGCACGCCGGTGCCCGGCGACTCCGTGGTCGGCTACATCTCGCTGGGCCGGGGCATCACCGTGCACCGCGACGACTGCCCCAACGTGCGGGCTCTGCGCCGCAACCCGGAGCGCTTCACGGCGGTCAGCTGGGACGACAGCGAGACCGCCACCCGCTCGTTCCGGGTGACGCTGGCCCTGCAGTCCTGGGACCGGCCGCGCCTGCTCGAGGACGTGGCCCGCACGTTCGCCGAGTTCGGCTGCAACATCGTCGAGTACGGCGGCCACGTGTCCGACCAGATGGCCCGCAACTGGTACACGGTCGAGGTCGGCGACGTGAAGACGCTGCGCAGCCTGATCTCGGCGCTGAAGAACCTGGAGGCCGTGTTCGACGCCTACCGGGTCACCCCCGGCAGTAGCTGACCGGACCCTGGGATACACTCGCCGCATGGACACGCTGCAGGGCGAGGAACTGATCTGGACCGGGCATCCCAGCTGGCGGATGCTGATGATCTACTACGTCAAGTACACGATCATCTCGCTGATCCCGGCGGCGATATGGGTGGCTCTGAACGCGGTCATGAACAACCCGCCCAGCTCGGCGATCTTCTTCGGCGTGACGGTGGTGGCGCTGATCTGCACCTACGTGATCGGGTGGCTGCGGCTGCGCACCACCCGGTATAGCCTGACCAGCACGCGCATCCACGTACGCACGGGCATCGTCTCGCGGCAGGAGCATTCCGCGCAGCTGACCCGCGTCCAGAACGTCAACGTCTCGCAGACGATGTTTCAGCGTCTGCTCGGCATCGGCGACGTGAAGACGCTGCGCAGCCTGATCTCGGCGCTGAAGAACCTGGAGGCCGTGTTCGACGCCTACCGGGTCACCCCCGGCAGTAGCTGACCGGACCCTGGGATACACTCGC
>DASUHV010000113.1:0-3071 GCA_036273355.1 Gaiellales bacterium | reverse complement strand
CTTCATCACCCAACGCATCACCGCAGGCAAAACCAGACGCGAAGCCATCCGCCTCCTCAAGCGCTACCTCGCCCGCAGCCTCTACCGCCACCTCGAAACAACAACCACCATGACTTGACGCTTATAGAAGCATCCCTGCTGAACCACCCTCAGCCTTTCGAGTGCGTGTCCGTGGTCGTGGGGCAGCTGTACATCTGCACATAGCCGCCACGGGAATTGCATCCCCGCTGGCACTGCCGCAAACACGGCCCAATCCGTAGGATGTTGGCGCCCCTGCCATCGTCTCGAAAGGATCGATCGCCGTGTGCGGGTTGTGTGGATTCCTCTACAAGGATCCGGGTCGCTACGGGCCTGTCGGCCACGCCATGTTCGACATGCTCACGCCGCTTGACCGGCGTGGCACCGATTCCACCGGCGTTGCCCTCTACGGCCCGCCCCGGGATGACTCCTACGTGCTGCGCGTGCGGATCGAGGCGAACGGCGACACGCCCGGCAGGGTGCACGAGGCGCTGGCCGGCGCCGGCGCGGTCAGCGAGGAGTCCCACACCGGCGGCAACCTGCGCGCGCGCATCGGCTATGCCGGCGACCTGGGCACGCTCACCGACCTGGTCGAGGAGGTGCCCGAGACCGAGGTGTTCTCGATCGGCCGCTCGATGGAGATCGTGAAGGACGTGGGCGACGCGTCCGACGTCGAGGCCGCCGCTCCCTACAAGTCGTTCGAGGGCAGCCACGCCATCGGCCACACCCGCATGGCCACCGAGTCGCTGGTCGACGTCGCCCACAGCCACCCCTTCTGGGCGCGGCCGTTCGCCGACATCTCGGTCGTCCACAACGGCCACATCACCAACTACCACAAGCTGCGCAGGCGGCTGGCCGGGAAGGGCCATCGCTTCGCCACCGGCAACGACTCGGAGGCGATCGCCGTCTACATCGCCGACAAGCTGGAGCAGGGCGACTCGCTGGAGGACGCCCTGCGCTCCTCGGTGCACGATCTGGACGGCACCTTCGCCTACCTGATCTCGACGCCGCAGGGGATCGGCGTCGCCCGCGACCGCTTCGCCCTGAAGCCGCTGATCTTCGCCGAGGACGACGAGAAGGTGCTGATCGCGTCGGAGGAGATCGCGCTGCGCCGCGTGGCCGACTCGACCGAACTGAAGCCGCGCGAGCTGGGCGCGGGGGAGGTGCGTTGGTGGCTACGCTGATCTCCGAGATCGACTGCTCGCAGCACACCACGCGCGAGATCAACCAGGCGATCAAGCGCGCGGCCGCCGACGGCGTGCCGGACGTGCGCCTGACGAACCCGGCGGCCCGCCACTGCCTGGCCGTGGCCGTGATGTCACCGACCCGCATCGTCTTCGACGGACCGGTCGGCTGGTACTGCGGCGGCATGTGCGACGGCGCCGAGATCGTCGTCAACGGCAACTGCGGCTGGAGCGTCGGCGAGAACCTGATGTCCGGCTCGATCGCCGTACACGGCAACGGCGGCAGCTCGGCCGGAGCCACCATCCGCGGCGGCCGCGTCTTCATCGAGGGCGACACCGGTGCCCGCACCGGCATCGCCATGAAGGGCGGCACCGTGGTCGTGGGCGGCTCGGTCGGCTACATGTCCGGGTTCATGATGCAGCGCGGCACCATGATCGTGTGCGGCGATGCCGGCGATGGCATCGGCGACTCCATGTACGAGGGCACCGTCTACGTGGGCGGCGCCATTCACGCGCTCGGCGCCGACTGCGTTGAGGCCGAGCTGAGCGGCGATGACCGCGCACTGCTGGAGTCGGAGCTGGGCGCCAATGACATCGACTCGGGCGGCTACGACTGGAAGAAGCTCGTCTCCGGCCGCAAGCTGTGGAACTTCTCGAAGCACGAGTACGACGCCTGGAGGGCAGCGCTGTGAGCGACTTCATCCCGCGCGGCGAGGACGGGCACGTGCACCAGAAGCTGTGGGTGTGGTCCCCGGAGACGATCGACGACATCCAGACCAAGGCCGAGCTGGGCCGCTACACCAACCGCGGGCTCGGCACCACCCGCCGCACCCCGCACTTCCAGGACCTGACGTTCGTGCCCTGCACGCTCTCGCGCGTGCCGCTGGAGGGCTACCGCGAGGCCTGCGACACCAGCGTCGAGATCGGCGCCCGCCACGGCGCCAAGCCGATCCGGCTGGCCACGCCGATCACGATCGCCGGAATGAGCTACGGCGCGCTCTCGCGCAACGCCAAGCAGGCGCTGGGCACCGCCGCCACCCGCGTCGGCATCTCGACCACCACCGGCGACGGCGGCATGCTCGACCTCGAGCGCGAGGCCTCCGACCAGCTCGTCTACCAGGTGCTGCCCAGCCGCTACGGCTTCAACCCGCACCACCTGCGGATGGCCAACGCGGCAGAGATCGTGATCGGCCAGGGCGCGAAGCCGGGCACCGGCGGCGTCCTGCTGGGGGCGAAGGTGTCGCCGATCATCGCCGAGGCGCGCACGCTGCCGCCCGGCGTCGACCAGCGCTCGCCCTGCCGGCACCCCGACTTCGTCGGGCCGGACGACCTGCAGATCAAGATCGAGGAGCTGCGCGAGGCCACCGACGGCGCGATCCCGATCTACATCAAGATCGGCGCCTGCCGCGTGGCCGACGACGTCAAGCTGGCCTGCAAGGCCGGCGCCGACGTGATCGTGATGGACGGCCTCGAGGGCGGCACCGGCGCGTCGCCGGACTCGCTCATGGACCACACCGGCATCCCCACCATGGCCGCGCTGGTGGAGGCGGTGGCGGCGCTGCGTGAGATGGAGCTCGAGGGCGTCGTCAACCTGATCATCTCGGGCGGCATCCGAAACGGCGTGGACGCCGCCAAGGCGCTGGCGCTGGGCGCCGACGCCGTCTCGATCGGCACCGCCGCGATGATCGCGCTGGGCTGCAACAAGCCGGTGTACATCGAGGACTACGAGCGCATGGGCACCGAGCCCGGCGCCTGCCACCACTGCCACACGGGGCTCTGCCCGGTCGGCATCACCACCCAGGACGAGGATCTGATCGCCCGCCTGCCGGTGGACGAAGCCGCGGATCACGTCACCGGCTTCCTCAACTC
>DASUHV010000112.1:0-6852 GCA_036273355.1 Gaiellales bacterium | reverse complement strand
CCGCATGCTCGGGGACGGCACCGTCTTCGCGTTCGCGCCCGACCGTTGCTGGGTCGTGACGGCGCTGGAGTCGGACGGCGAGGCGCTGCGGGAGGCGGCCGCCGCCCTCGACGTGGCGCTCTCGAACCACACGCACGAGCTGCCGCACCTGCAGCTGCAGGGACCGCGCTCGCGAGCGCTGCTGGAGCGCCTGGGCGGCCTCGACCTGTCCGGCCTCGGCTACTACCGGTTCCTGGCCGAGCCGGTCGAGCTGGCCGGCGTGCCCGTCACGCTCGCGCGCTGCGGGTACTCCGGCGAGTTGGGCTACGAGCTCTACGTCAGCCCGGACGCCGCCGAGGCGCTGTGGGAGGTGCTGCTGGGCAGCGGGCAGGTCACGCCGTACGGCCTGAACGCGGTCGAGACGCTGCGCCAGGAGTCGGGCCTGATCTTCATCGGTGCCGACTACTTCCCGGGCGACACCGACCCGTACGAGATGAACCTCGACCACGTAATCCGGCTCGAGAAGCCGGCGTTCCGCGGGCAGGAGGCTCTGCGCCGGATCGCGGCCGCGCCTGCCCGGCGGCTGACCACCGTCACGATGTCGGGCGACGAGCCGGCGGTGCCGGGCGGCGACGTGCGCACCGGCGGCGACCCGGTCGGCGAGGTGCGCAGCGCCTGCTGGTCGCCGACCCTGGAGCGGCTGATCGCCATGGTCGTGATCGACGCCGCGCTGATCGTCCCCGGCGCTCGCTTCGACGTCGAGCTGGAGGCGGGTGGCACGGCGACCGGCGTGGTCGGCGACCATCCCATCTACGACACACACAAGCTGCGCCCTCGCGCATGACAAGGAGGACATGATGGCCATCGCAACACGGAACGGCGCCTACATCGGCGGGCAGTGGATCGAGGGTGACGGCGAGCGGATCGAGGTCACGAGTCCCGGCAGCGGCGAGACCGTCGGCGCGGTCACCGCCTCCAGCGAGGCGCAGGTGGACGCGGCCGTGCGGGCGGCGGCCGCAGCCTTCCCGGCCTGGCGTGCCACCCCGACCCTGCAGCGGGTCGACCTCTGCCGCCGCGCCTATGCGCTGTGCATGGAGCGCAACGAGGAGATCGCCCAGATGATCACGCGCGAGATGGGTAAGACCATCCGCGAGTCGCGCGAGGAGATGGAGGAGTACACGGCCGACCACTTCCGGCGCGCCTCCGAGGACATCCTGCGGCACGCCGGGCAGGTGCTGCCCTCGACGCAGGAGCGTGCGGGCACCAAGCGGATCCTGGTCGTGCAGGAGCCCGTCGGCGTGGTGGCCGCGGTCACTCCGTGGAACTTCCCGGTCGACATCGCCGGCATCCCGATCGTGTACGGGCTGGCCGCCGGCTGCACGGTCGTGTGGAAGCCGTCGGAGTTCGCGCCGCTCTGCGCCGGCATGTTCGTCGAGCTGCTGGAGGACGCCGGGTTCCCGGCCGGCACCGTCAACCTGGTGCACGGGCGGGGCGAGACCGGCTCGCAGCTGGTGCGCCACCCGGACGTTGCCTCCGTGGTGTTCACCGGATCCGTGGCAACGGGAGAGCAGGTTGCGCGCGACGCCGGCCTCAAGAACCGGGTGTTGGAGCTGGGCGGCAACGGCCCCCAGATCGTGCTGGCCGACGCCGACATCGACAAGGCCGCCGACGCCGCCATCACGGGCTGCTTCTACCTGGCCGGCCAGTGCTGCACCGCGGCCGAGCGGATCCTGGTGCACTCGTCGGTCGAGGACGCGTTCGTGACGGCGCTGGTCGAGCGGGTGGCGAAGCTGCGGGTCGGAGACCCGCTGGACGACGCCACCGACATGGGCCCGCTGTCCACGCCCGCCACGCTGGAGCGCACCAAGCAGCACGTGGCCGACGCCGTCTCGAAGGGGGCGACCGTGGTCGCCGGTGGTGGCAGTGAGGGCCAGTACCACGAGCCGACGGTGCTGACCGGCGTCACCAGCGACATGCGGATCGCGCAGGAGGAGACGTTCGGGCCGGTCGCCCCGATCATGCGGTTCGAGACGCTGGACGAGGCGCTCGAGATCGCCAACGAGACCGAGTTCGGGCTGACGGCGGCGGTGTTCACGAACGACCTGCGCGCCGCCTGGCGCGCCGCCGAGGCCCTGCGCCACGGCACCGTGCACATCAACGAGACCACAAACTACTGGGATCAGATGGCGCCGTTCGGCGGCGCCAAGAAGTCCGGCGCCGGCCGCGAGCTGGCGGGCTGGATCACGGACGCGCTGACGGAGACGAAGCAGATCACGTTTGAATTGTCGCCGTGATAGCCGGCGCGGCCGGCGAACGCGGCAGTTCTCAGAGCCCCGCCCGACAGTGGCGGCGCTCGTGAAGGACGACGACCGTCCACCAAGCTCGACGACTGACCGACATACCTGACTCACCCCGACCGGTTGAGGTAGTACGCTCACCAGATGTCCCTGGATGACGCGATCGCGCGCTTCGGCGACGAGGACGCCGCCGTGGCGCTGGTCGCGCGGCTGCGCTGGCCGGACGGCCCGGCCTGCCCGCGCTGCGGCTCCGCCGACCACGCGTACCTGGCGACGCGGCGGCTGTGGAAGTGCCGTGCCTGCGCCCATCAGTACAGCGTCAAGGCCGGAACGCTGTTCGAGGGCTCGCCGCTGGGCCTGTCGCGGTGGCTGCCGGCCGTCTGGGCGGTCGCCAACGACCAGCAGGTCAGCTCGCACGAGCTTGCGCGACGGCTGGGCATCACGCAGAAGTCGGCCTGGCTGATGCTGCGGCGGATCCGGCTGGCGATGCCGCCGGAGTGAGCTCAGCCGGCGGAGCGGCGGCGGTCGAGCTCGGCCTTTGTGACCCTCAGCAGCTCCTGTGTCAGCGCCTCGAACCGCGCGAACTCGACGTCGTCCGCGGCCGGTTCGCCCTCGCCGCGGCCGTGCTGCCACGCAAGGAGGCGGCGGGCCGCGTCCGCGTCGTTCCCGGGCTGAGGCGCCTGTCCCAGCGTCCCGGTGCGCACCAGGCCGAGGAACCCGGCCAGCGACGCCTCGCTGTGATCGTGGTCATCCAGCGTGGAGGCGATCAGCGGCAGGCACAGGGCCTCCTGGTCGGCCGTGCACGCCTGAAGCGGCGTCCAGCACGCGATCAGCAGCGCACGCAGGTCGGCCGGTGAGCCAGGTATATCGCTCATTCGTTCAGCCACACCAGGCAGGTCACATCGCGCCGCAGACGGCGCACCGCCATCCGGAACCGCCACCTGCCCAGGCGCCGCCGGTCGGCGCCAAACACCAGCAGCCCGACGCCGTGCTCGGAGCAGACGCGCGCCGCCGCGGTCAGCGGTCGCGGGTGGTGGAACAGCATCTCGCTGACCCGGGCCCCCCGGGCGCGGGCCTCCGCGGCGGCGCTGGTGCAGCCGTCGAGCGCTTCGCGGTCGCCGAACGTGCGCACGGCGCTCGACGTTGGCTGCCCGACGGCCAGCGGGACGGCGTCGCACACCAGCAGCTCTGCGCCGGTCTCAAGGGCGGTCTCGATCGCGAACCTGACGGCGGCCGGATCCAGGGGTGTGTTCAGCGTCAACAGCATCACCGGCCGTACGTCGGTGCCCGTGGCGGCGCCGACGACGGTCTGCGCCGGGGCGCTGGTGGCCATCGCTAGCCGGCCTCGATCGTCCAGGACGGCAGGTCGGCCAGGGCCTTGCGCTGGCGGGCAGACACCCGCGGCTGCACGATCCGAAACCAGAACAGCGCCACGCAGGGCGCCGCCAGCAGCAGCCCCACCATCCCGTGCACCAGGTAGCCGGTCACGGCCGCCCCGGCGATGAAGAGGATGCCGAACCACATGTAGACCCGGAACTGCGTCTGCGCCGCGACCACGGCCGCGTGCTTCTCGCGCGGCACCTGGGAGGTGTCGTAGGCACGGCCGCACTCGCAGACGACCCGCTCACCCAGATCGGTTTGGATGGCGCGGCCGCACTCGCACGTGATCGTGATCGGAATCGCCATGGGGCGTCTGTAGCGCCTGAAAAGTATTGCATGCGTTCGGGCGCAACTGTATGGTCGGCGCACCCCGAATCCGGGGAACGCTCTCGTTCGAGGAGGTCTTCGTGGCTGAAGTCTCGGTTGACGAACGTCGTCTACTAAAGACGATGCGCTGGTACGACGGGTTCGTGATCGGTCTCGCGAACCCGGGGTTTCTTATCGTGGGGATCGGCTTCTCAGTTGGCGCGCTAGGCGCCAAGGTTGCGGCAATCCTGTGGTTCGTCTCGGCGCTCGTGGGCGCACTTCAGGCCTACGTGTACTCCGAGCCGGCGGCGATGTTCCCGGACAAGCCGGGCGGCCTCGCCATGTACGCCAAGGAGGGCTGGCGCAAGTACTTCTCGCTGGCCGGCCCGATCGCGACGTTCGGCTACTGGTTCGCCTGGTCGAGCGTGCTGGCAATCTACGGCGGGCTGATCGGCTTCCTGCTGGTCGGTGAGTTCTTCACCGACCTGAACTCGAAGGGAGTCAACACCAACAGCATCGGCGGCTGGACGGCCAACGTAGCGGGCGTGGACTTCACGACCGTGCGCGTGATCGGCCTGATCTGCATCCTGCTGTGCTGGTCGTTCAACGTGCGCGGCATGCGACCGGCCGTGTGGCTCAGCTACGCGACCGGCGTCGCCATGGCGGTGCCCGTGGTCGTGCTGGCCGTCGGCCCGTTCGTGACCGGCGATGTCAGCAACCACGCGGTCAACGGCAATGCTGTCGCCAGCACGCTCACCGGCGTGTTCGGCGAGTCCGACAGCACCTGGCACCAGTTCGGACTGATCATGGTCTGGCTGTACGTGCTGGGCTGGTCGACGTACGGCCCGGAGGCGCCGGCAACGTTCGCCCCCGAGTTCATCGACACCAAGAACGACACCCGCAAGGCGATCATGTCGACGGGCGCGTTCAACGTGTTCCTGTCAGCGCTGCTGCCGCTGGCGGTCGTGGGCACGCTCGGCTACAGCGCGATCGCCGGCGACCTGACCGGCATCGTCTACATGATCGACGTGCTGAAGGCGATCGTGGGTGACTTCTTCGGTGGAGTGCTGGTGGTCTGCCTCTGTGCCGGCCTGCTGCTCTCCATGAACACGGCCACGATGGACGGATCGCGGGCCCTGTTCGGGATGGCGCGCGACGGCCTCACCGTCAAGCAGCTGTCCGTTCTCAACTCACACCACGTTCCGGGGCGCGCAATGACGCTCGACATGCTCATGAACGTGTGCCTGTTGATGTTCTTCCCCAGCATCTTTTTCGTGCTGGCGGCGGGCAACCTCGGCTACATCCTGTCACACGTGCTCGCTCTCAGTGGCGTTCTGCTGCTGCGAAAGGACCGGCCGGCCTGGCCACATCCCATCAGGCTGGGGCCGATCTGGATGTTCCTGGCCGGGCTGTTCGCCGTGTTCAACCTGTCGCTGATCATCTTCGGGGTGATCAACATCAAGCTGACCGGCTACGCGTGGAACTACGCGTTCACCGATCCAAGTGCGTTCACCAACCGCATCATCCTGGTGGGCGTGCTGGTGCTGGTGGCCGGCGTCGCCGGCTACGTGATCGGCCAGCGCCAGGTGGGCCGGCCGTTCCGCTGGACGGACCCGAGCGACGAGTCGCCGACCGCGGAGGCCTACGAGACCGCGGGCATGGCCATCCCGGCAACCGCCGGCGACTGACCCTGTGTGGGCGGGCGGGGGGCTTCGGCCCTCCGCCCGTCGCGACTCAGCGGCCGAGTTAGGGGCCCTCCCCCACCACCCACAGCAGGCACAACGCCCGCTTGCGGATCCGCTTCACCGCGCGCCGGAACAGCCGCGGTCGCAGGCGCGAGGGGTCCGGTCCCAGCACCAGCAGCGCGGCCTCGCGCTCGCCGGCCACCTCGAGCAGCGCCTCCACCGGCCGCGGACTGCGCACGCGCAGGTGCTCCACCTCGAGGCCGAGCGCTGCCGTCTGCTGCACCAGCGCCCGGATCGCGGCGCGGTCGGACTCCTCCTCCAGATCGGCTCGCCGCGTTGCCAGCGACTGCGGCCAGAAGGGCATCTCGACGGCGTCGACGACGATCAGCTTGACGCCGCCCTCCATCGCCGCCTGGATCGCCACCCGTGCCGAGTCGGGATCGAATGGCACCGCCAGCGTGGCCAGCATCACCGGCCGGTCGCGTGAGCCGCCGTCGGCCGGAGCCGGTGGTAGCAGGGGGTCGTTCCGGTGCTGGCGGAGCAGCGGGCTCACTCGGCCGACAGCTCCCAGCTGCGGGTGAGCGCGCTGACCGCGCGCTTGTGCCGGCGGTGGACGAGCGGCTTGATGTAGAGGAACCAGGACAGCAGCACCACCGAGAGCCCGGCGAAGATAGAGATCGTCTGCCCGGTGATGGCCACCGCCAGCACGATCACCGCCAGCACCGCCATCAGCGCCCGGTTGCCCCAGCGGTAGCGGCGATCGAGCGCCGCCACGGCGTCGTAGTCCTCGGCCGGGATCTGCGAGGTGTCGTAGCTGCGGCCGCACTTCGCGCACTTCCACACCTCGCCGTAGGCTGCCCTGCCCTCGGCACCACAGTCACAGCGCAGCGTTATCGCCGGCGACCCCATACCGCGCATCTTCCCCCATGGACGGTGGCCGTGGCAACCCCGGGACCGCAAGTGTGCGCTCGCACTCACGTGCCGTCCGCCACGTGGATGAAAATGCGCTTGACCAGTTGGTCGGAATCCTGTTTTCTAGCGCTCTCTTCCCACCCGTCGGCGTCTTTCTGCGGAGGTGCGTGCATGGCTACTGCTGTCGTTGAGGAGCGGGAACTCCTCAAGACCATCAGCTGGTTCGACGGGTTCGTGGTTGCGCTTGCGAACCCGAGCTTCCTGATCACGGGCCTCGGCCTGTCCGCGTTCTC
>DASUHV010000111.1:0-2942 GCA_036273355.1 Gaiellales bacterium | reverse complement strand
GGTGCCGCCGAACGCCAGCTCCGGGCAGGGCATCTGCCGGATCGTGGCGCCGTGCTCGCGGAGCAGCCCCACCACCGGCGCCGACACGCCCGCGCAGCGCGCGCCCTCGTCGACCTTGGCGTTCGCGTTCAGCAGGCAGTGCGCCAGGTAGCAGACCGTCCTCACTCCGACACCAGCACGATCTTGCCGACGTGCTTTCGCTCGTCCATGTAGGCGTGCGCGGCCGCTGCCTCCGCGGTCGGGAAGGTGCGGTCGACGGGCACCGTGATCGCACCGTCGAGCGCCATCGCGAGCGACGTTCGGATCTCGTCCGGCGTGGCAACACGAAAGCCGAGGATGCGATGGCCGTGGCGGAACAGCTCGATGATGTCGAGCGGCACCACCTCGCCCGCGTGCGCGCCGCACGTGACCAGCCGGCCGTCGGGCGCCATGGCCGCCAGGTGCTCACCAAACCGCGGGCCGCCGGTCGTGTCAATCACCGCGTCGACGCCGCGGCCGCCCGTGGCCTCGGCCACTGCCTCCGCCACCGGCGTGTCGCGGTAGCAGAAGACCACGTCCGCGCCCAGGGCCCGTACCGCGTCGGACTTCTCGGGCGCTCCCACCGAGGCGATCACGCGCGCCCCGGAAAGCCGCGCCGCCTGCACAGCCGCGCCCGCCACGCCGCCCGAGGCCGACGGCACCAGCACCGTCTCGCCGGCCCGCACGGCCGCGACCGACACCACCATCGACCACGCGGTCGAGACCACGCACTGGGCGGCCGCGGCGGTCACGAAGTCGTCCGGCGACCGCAACGGGATCACCGCCCGGGCCGGCACCGCCACCAGCTCCGCGTAGCCGCCCCAGCGATCGGTGCCGAACACCACGAACCGTTCGCACAGGTCGGGCCGCCAGCGCGCGCAGGCCGCGCAGGTGCCGCACGCGTACTGCTGGTAGGCCGTGACCGGGTCGCCGTCGGCGATGCCCTCGACCTCGGACCCGACCGCGACCACGGTGCCTGCGAACTCCGCGCCCAGCACCCAGGGCATCGTGAACGGCCAGCGCGAGCTGCCCGCCCGCGAGTCGAGGTCGCTGTGGTTGAGGCCGCAGGCGCGTGCCCGCACGATCACCTCGTCGCGATCGCAGGCCGGATCGTCGAGCTGCTCCCAGCGCATCACCTCGGGGCCGCCGTACTCGCGGAAGGTCGCGGCCCGCATGTGTCAGCCCTGCATGCCGACGTATGGGATCGGCTCAGGCGCCGCGTACGCGGCGGCCTTGCTGGTGCGAAGGCCGCTCCGCCACAGCGAGTGGGCAAGGCCGGCCCCGAACGACACGCCGTCGCAGACCGGCACTCCCACCTCGTCCTCGACCGCCCGCGCCACGTCGGCCATGCCCCCGCAGGCAAGGATCAGGGCGTCGGCGCCGCTGTCGGCCGCCAGGCGCTTGCCCAGCGCGACGATCGCCGAGGTCGTGTCCGGATGGCCGCTGCCCTGCTCGGCAACGGGGATGTTGAGCGGCACGATCCCGGCGCAGCGCGTCCGCAGGCCGAGCGCGTCGATGCCCTCCTCGAGCGCGGGGATGCTGCGCGGCAGGGTGGTGATCACGCCGAACCGCTTGGCCACGAGCGACGCCGCGATGTAGGCGGCCTCGCCGATTCCGACAACGGGTGCGGCGGTCAGCTCGCGGGCGGCGTCGAGCCCCGGGTCGCCGAAGCACGCGATCAGGTAGGCGTCGTAGTCGGGCAGCGCCTGCACCAGCGCCGCCACCTCGGCCGCGGCCACCACCGAGTCGGCGGCGCTCTCGATCGACGTGGGGCCGCGGTTCGGGTTGACGGCGGTCACGTCGCACCCATCCGGCAGCGCGGCGCGGGCAACACCGCCCATGGCCTCGGTGTGGTGCTCGTCGGTGTTGGGGTTGATCAGCGCCAGCCGGAACACGTCAGCTCGCCGTCGCCGTCCGCTGCCCGCCCAGGGAGTGATCCTCCTGGCAGGAGAGGAAGCGGCCCGACCCCGGCTCGGCCAGGATCTCGCCGTCGGCGTACACCGTCTCGCCGCGCACCAGGGTGCGCATCACGCGCGCCCGTACGCGCCGTCCGTCGAACGGCGACCACGGGTTCTTCGAGAACTGCTGGGAGCGGGCGTCCACCGTCCACTCGGTCTCGAGGTCGTAGAGCGCCAGGTCCGCGTCGGAGCCGGGCACGAGCGTCCCTTTGCGGGGGTACAGCCCGGCGATGCGGGCGGGGTTGGTGGACGAGAAGCGCGCGAACGCGTCCAGCGTCATGCCGCGACGGTGGTAGGCCTCGTCCAGCACCAGCGGCACCGTCTCCTGGATCACCTGGCAGCCGAGCAGCGCGTCGAAGATGTTGTCCCAGCCCGGCTCCTTCTCCTCAAGGGTATAGGCGGAGTGGTCGGAGATCAGGCAGTCGGCGGTTCCGTCCAGGACGTACGACCACAGCCGCTCCACGAGGGCGCGGTCACGAAGCGCCGGCGCGCACACGCCGTAGGGGCCGAGCCGGACGAGGTCGTCGAGGTCGAGCAGCAAGTGGTGGGGGCAGATCTCCATCGTCACCGGCCGGCCGCGCCGCTTCTCGTCGCGCACCAACTGGGCGCTGACCGGGCTGGAGACGTGCACGATCTGGATCCGCACGTCGGCGTGGGCAGCCAGGTAGAGCGCGCGGTGGACCGCCTCCTCCTCGACGAACGGCGGCCGCGACTCGTGGTGCGCCATCGGGTCGGTGCGGCCCTGCTCCCGCATGCGGGCAAGGCCGGCCTGCAGCAGGGAGTCGCTCTCGGCGTGGACGAGCACGAGGCCGCCGAC
This sequence comes from Gaiellales bacterium, assembly GCA_036273355.1. Classification (GTDB taxonomy): domain Bacteria; phylum Actinomycetota; class Thermoleophilia; order Gaiellales; family JAICJC01; genus JAICYJ01. The sequence continues at coordinate 149 of DASUHV010000111.1, read as the reverse complement.
CGCCTGCACCTCGCGCATGCCCTCCAGGAACTCGGCGTCGGTGACGTGGGGGTAGGAGGGGTCGGATATCGGCATGAACGCCTTGAACCCGCCGGCGCCCTCGGCCCACTGATCCTTGATCTCGGGGATCGAGGGAGCGGTCAGCGCGC
>DASUHV010000110.1:0-6069 GCA_036273355.1 Gaiellales bacterium | reverse complement strand
CAGCTCGGGGCCGATCGGGCAGAAGCCGTCCTGGCCCTTGACGCGCAGCATCGAGCCGCGATCGGCGTGGCGGAAGTCGTGCAGGCCAACGTCGTTTGCGCAGGCGTAGGCGGCGACGTGGCCGAGCGCGTCTGCCTCGGCCACGCCGTGCATGGCGCGGCCGATCACGACGGCCACCTCGCCCTCGTAGTTGAGGAAGCGGGCGCCGCGCGGACGGCGCAGCCGGCCGCGGTGGCCGTTCAGGGTGGTCGGCGGCTTCATGAAATAGGAGGGCTCGGGCGGCGTACGCGCGGCGTACTCCTCGACGCGGCTGCGGTAGGTGAGGTGCGTGGCGATGATCTTGGTCGGTTCGACCGGTGCCAGGAAGTGCGCGGCCGCCTCGTCCAGGCGCTCGCCGGAGTCGAGCACGATGCTGCCGCCGTCCAGCCGGCCCCAGCTGGGAGACCCCTCGACCAGCACCCGAACCCGTCGCTCAGACACGATTGGATACAATATGCGCTTTGCTGCTGGAGGGCAAGCCCGGCTCCCCGGCCTGGTGGACGCGGTTACGTGACCGAGTCTATCCCTGCTTCGGGGCGAGCTCGTCGCGCCAGCGGCGGAGGGCGGCGACGCCGGTTTCGACCTGGTCGCGCGTGAGGTCGTGGCGGGTGACGTTGGGGATGCGCTGCAGCGGGCCGGCCAGCGGGTCGTCGCCGGCGGCGGCATTCATGAGCATGCGCAGCGGCAGGTTGTGGCTGACCACCAGCACGACCGGTCCCGGCAGCCTCAGCACCCGGCGCCATCCGGCCAGGAAGCGGGTGGTCGCGTCGAGCGCGCTCTCGCCGCCCGGCGGCGCGGCGGTGAGGGGGTTGTTGCGAAGCCAGGTCGTGTAGGCGGATACGGGGCCGTCCTCGAACGGGCCGACGCCGATCTCGGCCAGCTGGTCGACGACGTGGGTGGAGATGTCGCGGTCGGCCACGAGCGCCGCGGCCGTCAGGCGCGTGCGCAGGGACGGCGCGACGACAAGGGCGTCGATCCGCTCGGAGGCGAGGTCGCGGCCGAGGCCGCGGGCGGCACGCTCACCGGGGGCGGTCAGGCCCACCTCGACGGTCGAGTCGGGGTTCATGCGGCCCTGGGCGCTGTACGGGGTCTCGGCGTGGCGGACGAGGATGAAGCTGTTGACCATGCACTCATCGTGTCGCATGGGTCGGCTATCCGTCCAGCGCGGCGCGGCCGGCGCGTGCTGGATATGGTTGGGCGGTGACCGAGCAGGAGGACGGAATGGAGAGCGCGACGCGGCACGAACGCGGCCTGGCGCGGCTGAAGGAGCTGGGCGACGAGCCCGGCGGCGACGCCTTCATCGAGCGGATGGGCAGCCCGATGGGCGACTGGCTGGTGGACTGGGTGTTCGGCGAGGTGCACACACGTGACGGGCTGACGGCGCGCGAACGGGAGCTGATCATCGTGGCGGTGCTGACGACGATCGGCAGCTCGGATCCACAGGTCGCGGCGCACATCCGGGCGCTGCGGGCGATCCACGTGCCGTGGCAGGAGATCGAGGAGACGATCCTGCAGACGGCGCCGTACGCGGGCATCCCGCGGGCGATCAACGCGCTGAAGGTGCTGCGGACGGAGCAGGGACGATGAGGGCCGTGCGGTTCCTGGATCCGTCGGGCGACGTCAAGCTCGGGCGGCTGGACGGCGAGGTGATCTTCGACGCGGGGCCGGCCGGGCCGCGCGGGTTCGTGCCCAGCGAGGAGGGCTGGCGGACGATCTCCGACGCCTCCGGGCTGGCGCATCCGATCGAGGACGTGCGGCTGCTGCACCCGACCGATCCTGTGAAGCTGCTGGCGATCGGCCTCAACTATCGCGACCACGCGGAGGAGGCGGAGCTCGAGATCCCCGACGTGCCGGTCGTGTTTGCCAAGTGGACAACGTGCCTGATCGGCCACCGCCAGACGATCGTAGTGCCGCGTGAGGAAACGCGGCCGGACTACGAGGGAGAGGTGGCGGTGGTGCTGGGGCGGGACGTCTACAGGGCCGACGACGAGACGGCGCGGGCGGCGGTGGGCGGGATCACGGCCTTCCACGACGTGTCCGGGCGGCGGGCGCAGCTGGAGACGCCGCTGCGGCAGTTCACCCTGGGCAAGAGCTTCGACACGTTCGGGCCGATGGGGCCGTGCGTGGCATCGGCCGACGGCGTCGACCTGGCGGACATCGACGTCTCGACAAAGGTGAACGGCGAGCAGCGGCAGTCGTCGAACACGCGCAACCTGATCTTCTCGGTGGTGGAGCTGATCGTCTACCTGTCGCGGGGGATGGCCCTACAGGCGGGGGACGTGCTGGTCACCGGCACGCCCGCCGGGGTCGGCGACTCGCGGGTGCCGCCGGTCTACCTGAAGGAGGGCGACGTCGTCGACGTCACCGTGGGCGGGGTGGGGACGCTCTCGAACCCGGTCACACTCGAGCGCTGATCGCTCAACTCGTCGCTCACCTCGGGCCTCAGAGGCAGACTCGGCGTGCGTCGACACTCCGGCACACGATCTCGACAGGTGTAACAGCTGCCGTGACCACGATCTGTGGGGAACAGCCAGTTCGGCCTCGAACAGGGCTCAGAGCCCGATCAGGTCCCCGACAGGGGTTCGGCACGGCATCGTTGCGGGTCGTGACGAGGCCGTGATGCCGCCCGGCGGCCGTCAGGCGCGGAACACGGGGCGGCCGTCGACCACCGTCAGCAGCACCGGGAGGTCGACCAGGTCGTCCGCGTCGCAGTCGACCGGGTCGGCCGCGAACGCCGTCAGGTCGCCGCGATAGCCGGGCATGATCCGGCCGGCGACCGCCGTGTCGTTGACCGCCAGCGCGGCCTGGGTCGTGTATCCCTCGAGCGCCTCCAGGGCCGACAGCCGCTGGTGCTCGCCGTAGCCGCCCGCGTCGCGGTTGCCCGGTCGCCGGCGCAGCCGCGCCCAGGCCATGCACTCGCGCGGGTCGAACCCCGCCACCGGCCAGTCGGAGCCCAGCGCCAGGACCGCGCCCGATCGCCGCAGCTCCGCCGTCCGGAAGCCGCGGCCCGCGCGCTCCGGCCCCAGCGACCTGCTCCACGGATCGCTCATGTCCGGGGTCATCCACTGCAGGTGGCTGACCTGCTGCGACGCCACGACCCGCTCCGGCGCGAACCGCGGCAGCTGGTCGTCCTGCAGCGTCTCGATGTGCTCGACGCGGTGCGGCCCGCGCGCGACCGGCCCCGCCCGCCGGTACGCGTCGAGCGCGCAGCGCACGCTGCGGTCGCCGATGGCGTGCGTGATCGACGGCATCCCGGCCTCGGCGAAGCGCGCGATCACCGCGGCGTAGCGCTCCGGGTCCGGCCAGTTCGGCTCCGTGCCGCGTCCCTCGGTGTCAGGCTCCTCCAGCCACGCGGTGCCCGACTCGACAACGCCGTCGATGAAGAACTTCGCCCACCCCGACCGCCACAGCCGCCCCGACTGCGCGCCGGCCGCGATGGCCGCGCCGATCTCGTCGTCGCCCATCGTCGGCTGCACCGTGAACGGCACCACCTGCCGCACCGTCAGCCGGCCGCTCCCCTCCAGCGCCCGGCAGTCGTCGGGCGTGGCCAGCGTGCCGTCCATCATGTGCGAGGCGGTGAGACCGACCCGGTTCATTGCCGCCAGCGCCTCCGCGATGTAGGCCAGACGCTGCTCGTCGGCGGGCACCGGCATCGCCTCCACCACCAGGCCGATCGCCTCCTCGCGCAGCTCGCCCGTGGGCAGGCCGTCCGGGCGGCACACGATCTCGGACGCGTCGTCGAAGCTGCGTGCTCCCCTGATCCCTGCTGCCGCCAGCGCCGGCGGCGTCGCCAGCGCGGTGTGGAAATCGAAGAACGTGAGCAGCGCCGGGTTGCCGCCGACCGCCTCCTCGAACAGCTCACCGCTGGCCTCGATCCCGTCGAACACCCGGTACTCGAGCGAGAAGCCGGTCACCCACTCACCCTCGCCGCAGTGGCGCCGCTCGGCCGCCAGCCGCACGCGCACCTCGTCCACCGTGGCCGCGCCGGCCAGGTCGGCCCCGCGCGTCTCCAGCGCGCCCAGGAACGGATGCATGTGGCTGTCGGTCAGCCCCGGCACCACCGTCATGCCGGCGCCGTCGATCGGCTCCGCGCCGGGCCCGCTCGCCCTGCCCACCTCGTCGTCGTCGCCGACCGCGACGATCACGCCGTCGCGGATCGCGACCGCGCTTGCCCACGGCCGGTCGGGATCGAGCGTGCGGATCCGCGCACCCAGGATCGCCAGGTTGCCGCCGCCGCTCACGACGGCGCCACCGGCGGGTGTGCCGACACGTGCTCGCGGGTCAGCCGCTCGGCCGCGTCCGCGTCGCCCGAAGCGATCGCGTCGACGATGCCCTCGTGCTCGTCGGCCCAGCCCGCTGCTCCGCGCGGCTCCGCGGCCTGCGCCTGGTAGATCGGAACGCCGATCCGCGGCACCCACAGCATCTCGGCGAACCGCGTCAGGTGCGGGTTCCCGGACGCCGCGGCCAGCGCCAGGTGGAACGAGCGGTTCGCGGCGAAGCTGTCCATGCCGTCCCCGGCCGCCTGCCGCTGCAGCTTGACCGCGTCGCGCATCGCCGCGATCGCGTCCGCGTCACGCCGCTGCGCCGCCAGCCGCGCCGCGCCCGGCTCGAGCGCCACGCGTGCCGACCACGCGTGCCGCATGTCACCGAAGTCGAGCTCCGACACGGTCGCGCCGCGATTCGGCGAGAACTCCACCAGACCCTCGGTGGACAGCCGCCGCAGCGCCTCCCGCAGCGGCGTCCGCGATACGCCCAGCTCGTCGGCGAGCGACGCCTGGCGCAGCTTGGTGCCGCGCGGCAGGTCGCCCGACAGGATCCGCTCCCGCAGCGCCGAGTAGACGTGGTCGACGACGCTCTGGATCTGGAGCGGCGCGATGGCGGGCTGAGCACTCATGGTCTTTGCATACATTACGCCGTCGCCTGAGCGGGTCAAGGCGAGCAGTCTTGACAGCCGTCCGCCTGCGGTGCGAATGTATCCAATCCAATCGACCCGAGGAGGGACGTCATGGCAGCAACCTCACCGCCGCCCACCGATGGCGGTGGATTGGGCGGACGGCGGCTCGGCACCATGGCCGCCGTCGCGCAGGCCCTGGCCATCGGCCCCATGTTCTCGACCGCTCTCGTCCTCAGCCTTGTTTCCAATCCAGATAACGGCTCCACGTTCAACACCGCACTGAGCGTGTTGATCGCGGGACTTGGCGTGCTCGCGATCGCCTACGCCATCGCGCTGTTCGCCCGCAAGTACCAGGGCGCCGGCGCCATCTACGAGTACCTCACCCACGGCGCGCATCCCGCTGTCGGCGTGTTCTTCGCGGGCGTCTTCTTCGTCGGCACCCTGTTCCTGGGCGGCGGCGGCATCTACCTCGGTCTCGGCATCCTCACCCAGGGCTTCTGGGCGCAGCACATGGACTGGCTCACCACCACGCTGCCGGCCTGGTGGGTGTTCGCCCTGTTCTTCCTGGCGCTGGTGCTGATCCTGAACTACGTCGGCATCCGGCTCGCGATCGGGCTGATGCTGAGCTTCGCAGCGATCTCGTTCACCGTGATGACGATCCTGGCGCTGGCGATCATCTTCCAGGGCGGCGAGAACGGGAACACGCTGCAGATGTTCAACCCCGGCACCACGTCGGTCAGCACCGTCTTCAACGGGGTGATGCTGGGCATCCTGCTGTTCGTCGGGTTCGAGGCGGCGGCATCGCTGGGGGAGGAGAGCAACGACCCCCACAAGTCGATTCCGCGCGCGCTGCTGTGGACGGTGGGCGTTTCGGCCGCGTTCTACGTGCTGATGTCCTACGCGATCGAGGTCGGCCTCGGCAAGGCGGCCGTCGACCAGGGGGCGTGGCTCGATCCGGCCACCCTCGACAAGCTCGCCCAGCAGTACATCAGCAAGTCCTACGCCGGCCTGGTCGACCTGGTCGTGATCCTCGACGCCACCGCGTTGGCGCTCGCGATCTGCGTCACCATCGGGCGCGGCTACTTTGCGCTCGGCCGCGACGGGTTGCTGCCGTCGGTGTTCGCGAAGACCTCGCG
>DASUHV010000109.1:0-2507 GCA_036273355.1 Gaiellales bacterium | reverse complement strand
CGCGATCTCATGCGAATCGCAGATGCCTACCCGTGCCATGTGGAGCCGCCCCTTCGTATATCACACTCCCCTGAAAGCAAGTACGCCAGGGTCGCGTTGCCAAGGTACATGAGTGGGTGGTGCACGTCAACAGCAGGGCGCAAACGGCCGGAGCGCCGCTGGATCCGCGTACTTCGGGGTGCGATCGTCAGGCGGGCATGGCGGAGCGAAGCATCCGCAACGTCCACAGGCCCGCGAGCATCGTGTACACGAGCGCGCCGAACCCGAGCACCATGACGCTCACGATCGGCACGGTCAGGTGAAACACCGCCCCGATGTTCGCGTCGATCAGCATCGAGGCGCCGATGGCGAGCCCCACCATGCTCCAGCTGGTCGGCCGGCGGTCGGCGAGCCGCACGTCGACCCACGCCGCCAGCGCGGCCGCTCCGCTCAGGTACGCGAGCACGAACAGCGGCTGGGCGCTCATGACCCTGCCGGCTTGAGAGCGGTCTCGGCGGTCGGAGCGCAGATAGCCGTTGCATCGGTCGCCGTCATCCTGCAATGTTCCGGCCGTTTCGGCGGGCCCGCAATACGCGGTTTGGCCGATGCGGAGGGTGAGGAAAACTCCCCCGGTCAGGCCGGGTGGGCCGACACCAGCGTCAGCGCCGGCCGCGCCACCAGCGCCAGCAGCGCTGCCACCGTGAACGACTCCATCGGGCCCGAGCAGCCCGAGTCAAGGTCGTCGCTCCAGGCACTGCCACTCTCCGACACGAACACCAGCACCGGCCCCTTCCGCGAGAAGCGGTCGATCATCAGCGGCCGCACGCGCGCCTCGTCCAGGTAGGTGACGTCGACCACCACCAGGCACGGCTGCAGCTCGGCGGCCGCCGCCTCGAAGGCGTCGCCGGGGAAGGCAACCGCCGCCACGTCCATACGGAGGCTGAGCGGTCCCTCCAGCGCGCGCATCATCATCGGCGTCAGCCCCACCAGCAGCGCCAGGCGGGGTCGGGTCGATCGCACACGTCGGCGTGGCGCGCTACGGGCCATGATCGATTCTCCATCCCGTTTTGCGGATGGTCAACGCCGAGCCTTGTCAGCCCACCCGCTGCTCCCACTCGCGGTACAGGTGGGCCAGCTCCACCTGGAGCTGCTGGTGGCGGTGACCATCCTCGGCCACCGCGGTGTGATCCTGGTAGGCGTCGGGCTGGGAGAGCCGCGCCGAGACGGCTCCCAGCTCCTCCTCGAGCCGCTCGATCTGCGACTCCAGCTCGCGCGCCTCGCGCACCGACCGGCCGCTGCGGGCCGGCTTCGCCGCAGCCGTTTTGGCCGGGGCCGGCCGCGGCTGCTTCGGCTTCGGCGGTGCCTGCCGTGGCGGATCCTTCGCGACGACCGGTTCGTGGTCGCGAGCGTACTCGCCGAAGGCGCCGTCCCGTAGACGCAGGCGCCCGTCCTCGATCGCGATGGTGCGCGTCGCCAGCGCCTCGATCAGGGCGCGGTCGTGGGACACGAACAGGATCGTGCCGGGAAAGCTGTCGAGGGCGTCCTCGAGCGCCTCGCGGCTCTCGATGTCGAGGTGGTTGGTGGGCTCGTCCAGCACCAGCAGGTTGGCGCCCGAGACCACGATCCGGGCCAGCGCCAGCCGCCGCCGCTCGCCGCCGGACAGCACGCTGACCGGCTTCTCGACCTGGTCGCCGGAGAACAGGAAGCGACCCAGCAGCATGCGTGCCTGCGGCCCTGTCAGCTTCGTGCCGTGCCCGACCGCGTCCACCAGCCGCGCCTGCTCCGGCAGCTCCAGCGACTGCTGCGAGTAGTAGGCCAGGGACACGCCGTGGCCGAGCTTGGCGCGGCCGTGCTCGGCCGGCCGGCGGCCAAGCAGCGTCTCCAGGAGCGTGGTCTTGCCGGCGCCGTTGCGCCCGATCAGCGCCACGCGCTGGCCGCGCTCGATGTGGAACGTCGCGTCGTGCACCAACTCGCGGCCGGCCACGGACACCGACAGCCCCTCGGCCTCCATCACCACCCGCCCGCTGCGTGCCGGGGGCGGGAAGTCGAACCGGAGCGACCGCTGCTCGCGCGGGCGCTCGACCCGCTCGATCCGCGCCATCACCTTCAGCTTGCTCTGCGCCTGTCGCGACTTGGTGCCGTACCGAAAGCGGTCGACGAACCGCTGCAGGTGCGCCAGCTCCTGCTGCTGGCGCTCGTACTGGTCGGCCTGCGCCGCCATCCGCTCGGCCCGCTCCAGCCGCCAGTGCGAGTAGCTGCCCTTCGTCGTGCGCCCCCTGCCGCGGTCGAGCTCCAGCACGCTCGTGGCCACCGACTCCAGGAACCAGCGATCGTGCGAGACGAAGATCAGCGACGCGTCCAGCCCGTCCAGGTACTCCTCCAGCCACTCGATCGAGTCGACGTCGAGGTGGTTGGTGGGCTCGTCCAGCAGCAGCAGGTCGGGCTCCCCGGCCAGCGCCCGTGTCAGCGATGCCCGGGTCAGCTCGCCGCCGGAGAAGGTGTCCAGCTGCCGCTCCAGGTCCTGCGGG
>DASUHV010000108.1:0-3935 GCA_036273355.1 Gaiellales bacterium | reverse complement strand
ACCTCAGCCCGAACGACCGCGTCGACGTGCTGACCAGCTATCGCAAGAACGACCAGATCTTCACCTACCTGGTCGTACCGGATGCGCTGGTGCTCGAGGTCGATTCACCGCCGGGCAATCAGGGCGTCACCAACGGCAACGGCGGTTCCGTGCTGCTGTCGGTGACCGAGCAGCAGAGCCTGTTCATCGCCAACGCGCTGGCCAACTCGTCCGGCGATCAGAGCGCCAACAACATCTGGCTGGCACTGGTCGGCTCGACCGGAGCCACCTACCAGCCGATCACCGTGCCGGAGCTGCCGGGGCAGTTCCCCCACCACGGCGTCCCCACGAAGTAGAGGAGATACACCGATGAACGACCTGATCAGGGTTTCACTTCAGGGGGACGACGCCGCGCTCCGCGACCTGTTCGAACGGTCGGGGATGGTGGAGATCGTCGACACCACGGCGGAGGTGCTGGTGTGGAGCCTGCCGCACGACGCGGACGGCCTGCCGGCCGAGATGCGGATCGCGCTGGCCGACACGCACGGCCCGGCCATCGTCGCGCTCACCGACAGCCACCCCAGTCGCTGGTTCGACGAGGCGCTGGCGCTGGGTGTGGACGAGATCGTGTACCTGCCGCAGGAGCCGCAGTCGCTGGGCATGGCGGCAGCCAAGGCGCGGGCCATGCGCAGCCGCCGCGCCAGCATGGCGGCGATGGCGCCGGGCTCGGCCAAGGGCCACCGCTCGGCGCACATCTTCACGGTGTTCTCGACCAAGGGCGGGTCGGGCAAGACCGTGATCGCCACCAACCTGGCGGTCTGCTTCGCGCGCCAGGGCAAGCGCACGCTGCTGATCGACTTCGACCTGCACTCCGGAGACGACGCGCTGGTGCTGGGGCTGTCCCCGCGCTGGACGATCCTCGACCTGGTGCAGTCGCCCGGCGACCTGGACGGCGAGAAGCTGGCCGGGTTCGTCACCCGGCACTCGAGCGGCGTCGACCTGCTGCCCGCTCCGACCCGGCCGGACGAGGAGGAGCTGGTCGACGTGGACCGGCTGGAGCCGCTGCTGGCGGTGGCCCGCCAGAGCTACGACGCGGTCGTGATCGACACCTCCTCGCAGTTCGCGCCGGCCGTGCTCCTGGCCATCGACCACACCGATTCGCTGGTGCTGGTGGGCGCGTCTGACGTGCCGACCATCAAGAGCCTCAAGATCGCGCTGGAGACGCTGGAGCTGCTGGAGATGGACGTCAAGGACGTCCGCATCCTGATGAACCGCTCAGGGGCGCGGGTGGGCCTGGACGACCGCGACGTGGAGCGCACGCTGCGGCGTGAGATCACCTACACGCTGGCGTCGGACAAGGCCATCCCGATCTCCGTCAACCGCGGCCAGCCGGTCGTGATCGACGCCCCCAAGTCACGGGTCGCCAAGTCGTTCTACGACATGGCCCGGTCGCTCGACGCGGTGGTAGGGAGCCTGCGATGAAACCCGACAAGTCGCGATCGCTGCACGGCCGCCTGCGCCGTCACGAGTCCGCGGCCGGGCGGGGCAAGGTGGAGCCGACGACCGACGTCGTCAACGATCCCTTCGTCGAGATCAAGAACGCCGCACAGCGCGAGGCGGTGCGCGAGCTGGGCCAGGACCTGGTCGAGGGCGAGGTGCCCGAGGAGGAGCTGCGCGAACACGTCCAGAAGGCGGTCGACGAGGCGCTGGCCGAAGCCGGCACGCCGCTCTCGATGGCCGACCGCACGCGGCTGGTGCGCGAGATCACCTCGAACATCCTCGGCTACGGGCCGATCGAGCCGTTCCTGGCCGACGACTCGATCTCGGAGGTGATGGTCAACAACCACCACACCATCTACGTCGAGCGCAGAGGCCAGATCGAGGAGACCGACGTCCAGTTCGCGTCGGAGCGGCACCTGCTGCAGGTGATCGACCGGATCGTCGCCCAGACCGGGCGGCGCATCGACGAGGCGAGCCCGATGGTGGACGCGCGCCTGCCGGACGGGTCGCGCGTGAACGCGATCATCCCGCCGCTGGCGATCACCGGACCCTCGCTGACCGTCCGCAAGTTCTCGCGCGAGCCGCTCACGATCGACGACCTGATCGCCTTCGGCACGCTCTCCCACCAGGCCGCGGCATTCCTCGAAGCCTGCGTCGAGGGCAAGCTGAACGTGCTGGTCTCGGGCGGCACCGGCACCGGCAAGACCACGATGCTGAACGTGCTGTCGTCGTTCATCCCCGAGCGCGAGCGGATCGTCACGATCGAGGATGCGGCCGAGCTGCGGCTGTCGCAGAAGCACGTGATCAGCCTGGAGGCGCGCCCCGCGAACATCGAGGGCAAGGGCCAGATCTCGATCCGCGACCTGGTCAAGAACGCGCTGCGCATGCGGCCCGACCGGATCATCGTCGGTGAGTGCCGCGGCGCCGAGACGGTGGACATGCTGCAGGCCATGAACACCGGCCACGAGGGATCGCTGACCACGATCCACGCGAACAGCCCACGCGATGCGCTGGCGCGCACCGAAACGCTGGTGCTGACCGCCGGATTCGACCTGCCGCTGAAGGCGATCCGCGACCAGATCGCGAGCGCGTTCGACCTGATCATCCATACGCAGCGGCTGGTGGACGGCCGCCGCCGGATCACGCACATCACCGAGGTGCCGCGGGTCGAGGGCGATGTGATCACCCTGACCGACATCTTCGTGGCCGGGTTCGCGGGCGACGCCGAGGGCGACCGGGTCTCGAGCACGATGCGCCACACCGGCATCCGGCCCGCGTTCATGGACAAGCTGGAGCTGAACGGCGTGTCGCTCCCGAAGTCGTTCTTCAACAGCGATACCTCGGCAAAGGTGGACGTGCTGCGACGCGGGCAGCGCAGGAGCGCCTGATGCGGCTGCGGCACGCGCTGGGAGTGGCGTTCGCGGTCGCGGTCACGCTCACCCCGGCGGCGCTGGCGGCCGACACGGCCGCACCGCCGCAGGTGAGCGGTGTCAGCAAGGTCGACGGCCACACCGTGCGCGTGATCCTGCGCGCGCCCGGTGACCTCACCGGCCTGGACGTGCAGGCCGAGCTGGGCGGCAAGACGGCGCAGGTGGCGCGGCTGCGGCCGCTCGGCCCGCGCCGCCCGCTGCATCTCGTGTTCGCCGTCGACACGTCGACGAGCATGGCCGGGCCTCCGCTGGCGGCCGCCATCGCGGCGGGACAGCGGCTGCTGGACGCGGCCGGCTCGAACGACAAGGTCGGCCTGGTCGTGTTCGACGGCTCGGCCCGCACCGTGACGCCGCTGACCGGAAACACCCAGGCGGTGCAGGCTGCGCTGTCCACGCTGACAACGAACCCGGGCACGGCCCTCTACGACGGCATCGGCGACGCCGCTCGGCTGACCGGCCAGGCGGACGGGTCGCGGCGGGTGGTCGTGGTGCTCTCGGACGGCGACGACACCGCGTCGGCGACGTCGCTCGACGATCTCACGGCGGCGCTCGCGCGCGGCGGCGTCGAGGTGGATGCGGTCGGGCTCACCTCCTCCGGGTCGTACACGGCCACCGCGCTACGCCAGGTGGCGGCGGCGACGCACGGCGCGTACGTGGCGGCGGCGAAGGTCTCGGCGCTCGAGCCGATCGCGTCCAGGCTGGCGCAAACGCGGCTGGCCGGCGAGTGGGCCTTCGACGTGGCGCTGCCCCACTCCAGCTCGCGGACGCTCACGATCAGCCTGCACGGCGGGCCGCCGGCGCAGGTGGCGCTGCCGGCCGGCGCGGGCGGAGCGTCGGTCTCAATGTGGACCACCTACGGGGCCTGGATCGTGGCGCTGCTCGGGTTCGCCGCCGTCATGATGCTGGCGACCGTGGTCATGAACGCGGCCGAACGCCGGCCGCAAGCGCTCACGGCACGGCTCTCGCCGTATTCTTCGGAGCTGTCGAAGGAGGCGGCGAAGGGACACGAGCCGGCCCTGACGGACA
>DASUHV010000107.1:0-10790 GCA_036273355.1 Gaiellales bacterium | reverse complement strand
CACCACCTGCTGCTGGAAGTCGTAGAAGCGGCGCAGGTGCGCCGCCAGCGTCTCGGGCAGCGGGCCGGTCTGGATCGGCCGGATGCCGTAGGCGTTGATCTGCGCGTTCACCTCGACGATCGCCTCGCCGGGCAGGTTCGGAATGGTGCCCTCGTTGGGCGCGTTCACGACCAGCGTGATGTTGCCGTTGTCGACGATCGCCTCGATCAGGTCGATCACCTCGATGCCCTCGTCCTCGTCGCCCTTGGGCAGGTCGGCCAGGGTGACAGGCGCAGCGCCCTCCGCCGTCCATGTCTCGGCCAGCTGCTCCAGCCCGCGCACACGCGACCGCTCGTAGGCCATATCGTGGGTGGTGATGCCGTAGCGCATCGACACCCCCTGGGCGGTGCCGGCGTAGGGCGCCTCCAGCCGCTGCATCTGCGGGAAGAACTCGGTCCAGTGCGACCAACAGTAGGGCAGCACCCCGTAGCGGTCCAGCACCCACTTCACGATCGGCTCGGTCGCACGCTCGCGCACCAGCGGCATCGCGTCCGTGCCGTCGGTCAGCCGCAGCTGCTGGATCGATGCGCAGTGGTTGATGCCCGCAACCACCGGCGGCATCGCGATCCGGTCGGGCTCGACGCCGGCCTGGTGGGCCAGCCACTCCCGGCTGCTGGGATGCCCGGTGCAGGAGCAGAGCGCGTAGGAGCGCACCTGCGGCGCCGCGGCCCGCATCGCCAGCGCCTCGATCGGGGCCGGGTTGGTGTAGTTGAACACCCACGCGTCGGGCGCCACCTCGGCGGCGTTGCGCGCCACGTCGGCCAGCACCGGCGCGTTGCGGAACGCGCGCATGATCCCGCCCGGCCCGACCGAGTCGCCGACGTGCATGACGATGCCGTGGCGGCCGGGGATCTCGAGATCGTTGGCCCAGGCGTCCATGCCGCCGACCGAGATGGCGGCGATCACGAAGTCGGCGCCGGCCAGCGACGCGCGCTGGTCGGTGGTGCTGGTGACGCGCAGCTCGCTGTGCTCGTTGGCGATCAGCTTGTCGGCCAGCGATTGCATCACGGACAGCCGGCCCTCGTCGACGTCCATCAGCGTCACCTGCGAGGAGCCCAGGACGGGCGACTGCATCAGCCGCCGCACCAGCAGCGGGACGAAGCTGCTACTGCCTCCGCCGATGATCGTGACCTTGGTTGCCATCTGCCGGGGTCCTTTCGCTGGAGTCAGTTCATCGAGTCGTCGCTCATGGGCAGGATCGTGGCCTCGAGCACGCGGTGCGTGCGCGGCCGCGTGACCGCGTGCACCACGGCGTCGGCGACCTCCTGCGGCCGCATCATGTCGGCCAGGTCGGGATCCTGCGGCGTGCGGCCGCGGCCCATGGCGAACTCGGTGTGCACCCCGCCCGGCGCGATCGTGGAGCAGCGCACGCCGCGCCGGTACAGCTCGTGGTCGAGCGAGCGCATGAACCCGACCTGAGCGAACTTCGAGGCCGAGTACACGGCCTCTCCCTCCGGCCCGCGCTGCCCCGCCACCGACGCGACGACCACGAGATCGGCGCTGTCGCTGTCCAGCAGGTGCGGCAGGGCGGCCCGCACCGTGTACAGCAGCCCCTTGACGTTGGTGTCGATCATCTCCTCGAGGTACTGGGGATCGAGGTCGAGGAAGTCGCCGTAGGCGCCCACCCCCGCGTTCGCGACCACGATGTCGATCCCGCCGAAGCGCTCGACCGCCTCCGCCACCAGCGCCTCGATCTGCTCGGGCCGGCGCACGTCGCAGGGCCGTGCCAGGGCACCGTCGATGCCGAGGTCGTCGGCGCGGCGCGATGCCAGCGCCAGCTTCGCCCCGCCGGCCGCAAGCGCCTGGGCGGTCGCCGTTCCGATGCCGCTGCTGGCTCCGGTCACCAGCGCCACGCGACCCTCGACTGTGCTCACGGCGGCTCCCATCTCAGCAGTGGTGGTCAGAATCCGGCTCGTACGGCGGGACGTCGAGCGCCGGGTTCCGCTCGAAGAACCCGACCGGCTTCAGCTTGAACCCCGCCGTCGCCACCGGCATCACCGGCCAGTCCTCGGGCCGGGGAACGTGGTGGTGGCCGAACGTATACCAGACCACGATGTCCTCGCCGTCGATCGGCCGATCGGCGCTCGTCCACTCCGGCAGGCCGGCACCGCCGGGGTGCAGGTTGGGGTACTCCCCGGCCGCGTACCGCTCGTCGCGGCGGTACGGCGTCACCCACAGGTGCTGTCGGATGAAGCCGGCGCGCTTGCTGACCGGAGCATCCGGCTGCGCGAACGGGAACGTTGTCTCACCAGGCACCAGCCGGTAGGCGATCGGCTGCCCCAGGCGGTGCAGCCGCTCGGGGTTGACGATCTCCCACCACCGCGCCGAGCGCGTGTCGACCGTGCGCCGGGCGGCGTGCTCCGTGGCCAGGCGCTGCCGCTGCGGCCGGAAGGCGTTGCCGTGGGGATTGCCGGCGCCGGGCGGAAGCGACTCCGTCCAGACCTCGTCGACGGCGTTTCGCTGCCCGTCGACGTCCATGTCGAGGCGCATGTTAAAGAAGTGCTGGTGCACCATCGCGTTCAGCCCCGGGGCCACCAGGGTGCCGTGCTCAGGCTGCACGCCCGGGGCCACGGCGCCGGTCGAGAGCACGCCGGTCAGCTTCACCTCGAACTCGATCGTGCCGTCCTGGTACAGGTACCAGAAGAACCCGTAGTCGTAGTTGCCGATCGCCGAGAACGAGGAGACCACGAGCCGCCGCGAGCGCCGCACCTCGCCCGAGCCGTCGCGCCACTCGATGTGCCGCCACAGCACGCCCACGTCCTCCTCGTGGATGCAGATCGCATTCGGTATCGGCACCGGCGCGCCGCTCGGGTCGGACACGATGGCGTCCAGGTAGGCGATCTCGCCCAGGCAGTCGCAGCCGCGCGTGAGCGGTGATGCGGCCAGGCCGACGCCGTTCTCACCGCCGTCGAAGGCGTTCTTGAAGTAGTGCATCGGGCTGGGATCGCCGTAGGGCACCACCATCTCCGACAGCGAGGCCCGGTACAGGATCGGCCGCAGGCGCCCGCCGTCCTCGTAGCCGACGCGGTTCAGCACCAGGCCCTCGCGCGGGGTGAACCCGACGTGCAGCTGCCAGCGCTGCCATCGCAGCAGGTGTCCCTCCAGGGTGAAGCCGGGGCCCTGGGGCTGCGTGATCAGAAGCGGGGCGATGTCGTCGCGCAGCGGCGCCCCGGCGGCGACGTCGAAGTTGCCGCTCTCGGGCGGGATCGGCACCACCCCGTGGTCGTCCACGCGCAGCACCTCGAGCGTGTTCAGGTCGAGCAGCACGATCACCCCGTCGACGGGATGCGCCCACTCGCTGTCGCCCGGCGCCGGCTTCAGGAAGGCCACCGCCCGGCACAGGCGCTGGCCCGTCTCCTCGTCCGGGCCGAAGTGCCCGGCCGGCCACGCGTCCACCTGCACGGTGCCCATGTCGGTCACGCCGCGCCGCGCCATCGCCGCCTGGAACTCCGGGTCGAGCAGCACCGCCTGCTCCGCCTCGACCAGCTCCGAGACCACCGCCATCGGTTGGATGTCCGCACGCCGCACCCAGCGGGTGACCTCACCCGAGCCCACCGCCACCGTCGCCTCCACCGTCTCGCGCGCCGACCGGTCGAGGATCACGACCTCGGCTTCCCGGGCCGGCTCGGTGCCGCCCCCTTCCCATTCCAGCAGCGCGCGCTTGTCGGGCTCCAGCAGCGCGATCGTCACGAAGCGGCTGTCCTCGCCCAGGTCCCGCCCGCGGCACGCGCCGGCTGCGAATTCGATCTCAGCCGCGTCCAGCGGATCCAGTGGGTGTGTCAGCGCGCGCTCTTGTAATCCCCCCATACGGTCTCGTAGTATGGCGCTCCGCTCGCTCCAATGAGCGCTCAACCTGCAACGAGGGAGACGTTGTGAACCGACGACTGCGGTGGACACTGATCTCGGCCATGGCGATCGCGGGCGCGCTGTTCGCGGCGTCGTGCGGCGGCAGCTCCAGCTCCAGCGGTTCCAGCGCCTCGAGCGAGTCGATCAGGGGCCAGACGATCACCGTCCTCGTGCCTTACGCGATGCCCCAGAAGCTGCTCAACCAGTTCACCGCCGAGACGGGGGTCAAGGTCAACTACGTGGTCACCGGTTGGGACGCGACCCACAACAAGCTGCTGGTCGCCAACGAGGCCAACACCTACATCGCTGACGTGGCCGAGTTCGACTGGTCGTTCACAGGCCAGTTCGCCGGCGCGGGATGGGTGGAGCCGCTCGACAACGTGCTGTCGGCAAAGACGCTGGCCGATCTCAAGAACACCGACGCCGCGTTCGTTTCCGGCGGCAAGACCTACGCGGCCTGCTACTCAAACGACTTCCGCGTGTCCATGTACAACAAGAAGATGTTCGCCAAGGCCGGAATCACCGCGTTCCCGGCCACCTTCGACGAGCTGGCGGCTGACGTCCAGAAGCTGAAGAGCTCCGGCGTCCAGTATCCGCTGGCGATCCCAATGGCCGCCACCGAGGGCGGCGTAACGCCCTGGTACCTGTTGACGCTTGCGATGGGCGGGCAGCTGTTCGACAGCCAGAACAACCCGGTCTTCTCGGATCCCAGCTCAGCCGGCTACAAGGCGCTGCAGTGGGAGGTCGACGCCGTCAAGAACGGCTGGGTCTCGCCCGGCTCGGTGGCAATGGACGACTCGGTCGCGTTGAACAAGTTCACCGCGGGCGAGAACGCCATCTTGCTGGCCACCGGCCCGGGCAACATGCCCACCGCGAACGACCCCAGCCAGTCGAGCATCGCCGGCGACGCCCAGATCGGCCTGGTGCCGGGCAACACCGGACCGGGTGGCTCGTTCGGGCTGCCGGAGGGACTCTCGATCCCCGTCACCGCCAAGCACAAGGCCGCGGCCGCCGCCTTCATCGAGTGGTGGGAGCGGCCCGAGAACGCGATCGCCATCTACAAGACCCAGGGCAGCCTGCCCTGTGGCGCCTCGTCGCTGAAGCAGCTGTCGGACACCGGCCAGCTGCAGGGCGGCGACGTCATCAACCAGGAGCTGCCGCATGTGGGACCGCTGTTCCCAGGCGGCGCGCCGCTCTGGTACGCACAGTTCAGCTCGGATGCCCAGGGCCTGCTGAACGCGGCCGCGAAGGGCCAGATGAGCGTGTCTGACGCCCTCAACCAGCTCTCCGCGAAGACAGCCGCACGCAATTAGTAGTGCCTAAGCCGTGGAACCGGCGGGGCGGCAACCGGGCCGCCCGTGAGACCCAGATCCTGGGCTGGCTGTTCGTGATCCCATCGCTGATCGCGGTGGCCGCGCTGGTCCTCTATCCGATGGCGCACGGCTGGTGGCAGAGCATGAACTCGGGAGGCTTCCTGTTCGGCGAGAAGCCGGGCTACGTCGGCCTGCGCAACTACAGGGACGTGATCAACGACCCGGTCTCGCGCGAGGCGATGACGCACACCCTCTGGTACGTGCTGCTGGCCGTCTCGCTGGAGCTGGTTCTGGGCATCCTGGTGGCCGTCACCCTGCACCGCGTGTTCCGTGGCCGCGGCTTCGTGCTGGCGGTGCTGATCCTGCCCTGGGCGCTCCCCTCGGTGGTATCGGGCGTGCTCTGGAAGCGCGTGTTCGACCCCGACAACGGCCTCCTCAACAGCCTGCTGATGCAGCTGCACATCATCAGCCAGCCGCACGTGTGGCTGGCCGCTGGACGGGGGCCGATCGTCTATATCACGCTGGTGCACGTGTGGGGCGTGCTGCCGCTCGTCAGCCTGATCTTCCTGGCCGGACTGCAGAGCATCCCCGACGAGGTCTACAGCGCGTCCGCCGTGGACGGTGCCGGCCCGTGGCGGCAGTTCCGCCACATAACGTTGCCCCTGCTACGCCCGTCGATGGCGATCGCGCTGACCGTGGGCACGCTGCTTGCGATCAGCATCTTCGACGAGATCTACGTCCTGAACGGGACCGCGCTGAATACTCGCTCGATTCTGATCCAGGTCTACAACACGACCTTCGCCCAGGCAGACTTCGCCCACGGCACGGCGCTCGCCTTCCTGCTGGCCGCGATCACGGCCGTGCTTGGCGCGCTGTACGCGATCGCGCTTCGGAGGTCGACCGTATGACTTCGCCGGGCTGGCGGATGGCGAAGCTGGTGGCAGTGCTGGCAATCATCGTCTGGTCGCTGGGGCCGATCCTGATCGGCGTCTCCACCAGCCTGTCCACTCAGCGCGAGGTGAACGCCATCCCCACCCGCTGGGTACCCCATCATCCCACCCTGCAGGCGTATCACGACCTGCTCGGCGGCACATCGAACCAGCGCGCCGGCGGTACCGTCACCGAGGCCGGCACCTTCACGCGCTCGATCTACAACAGCGCCATCCTTTCCGCCGTCTCCACCTCCTTCATCCTGATCTTCGCGACGATGGCGGCCTATGCGGTGGGCCGCCTGCGTTTCAAGCTCGGCGGCGCGGTGCTGGCGCTGCTGGTGGGGACGATGATCGTGCCCATCTTCGTCGTGGTGGTGTCATTGTTCAAAGTGCTGGCGGAGCCGCCGGTCGGCCCGAGCCTGATTGATACGAAGGGAGGGCTGGTGCTGGTCTTCATCGCCACGCTCACGCCGCTGGCGACCTGGCTGCTGTACACGCAGGTGCGGGAGATGCCGACCGAGCCGGAGGAGGCCGCACTGATCGACGGCTGCTCGCGCTGGAAGGCGTTCGTGCGGATCGTCGTGCCGCAGATGAGCTCCGGCATCGCGGCCGTCGCCGCGATCATGATGCTGTCGGTCTGGGGCGAGTTCCTGATCCCGCTGCTGCTGACGCAGACCATGAACGCCAAACCGGTCACCGTGCAGATAACCGAGTACGTCGGCAAGTACACCACCAACTACCCGATCCTGGCCGCCGCCGGCGTGCTGGCGCTGATCCCGCCGGCGTTGCTGGCCCTGGCCCTGAACAAGCGCATCACCGGCATGCTGGCAGGCTCGTCATGACCGCTACCGGGACGATCACGCTGGAGTCGGTCACCAAGCACTTCCCCGGTGGCGTGGTCGCGGTCGACGACCTCAGCCTGGAGGTGCAGCCTGGGGAGTTCATGGTGCTGGTCGGCCCGTCCGGGTGCGGCAAGACCACTGCGCTGCGGATGGTGGCCGGCCTCGAGCCGGTCACCGACGGCCAGATCCGGATCAACGACAGGGTGGTGACGAAGCTGCCACCGCGCGACCGCGACATCGCGATGGTGTTCCAGAACTACGCCCTTTACGCTCACATGACGGTGCGCAACAACATGGCGTTCGGCCTCAAGATGGCGCGGATGCCGAAGGACGAGATCCGCCGGCGGGTGGACGAGGCGGCGGTGATGCTGGGTCTGACCGAGCTGCTCAACCGCAAGCCGCGGCAGCTCTCGGGCGGCCAGCGCCAGCGGGTGGCGATGGGCCGCGCGATCGTGCGCGAGCCGTCGGCGTTCCTGATGGACGAGCCGCTCTCCAACCTGGACGCCAAGCTGCGGGTGGAGATGCGCGGCGAGATCATCCGCGTGCAGCGCCGGATCGCCGCTCCCACCCTGTACGTCACGCACGACCAGACCGAGGCGATGACGATGGGCGACCGCGTGGCGATTCTGCGCGACGGCCTGCTGCAGCAGCTGGGCACGCCCGACCAGGTCTACGACCACCCGGTCAATGCGTTCGTGGCCGGGTTCATCGGCTCGCCCTCGATGAACCTGCTGCCGGCCGGGCTGGAGGCGGACGGCGACGGTTGCGCCATCACCGTCGGCGGCGCGCGCCTGGCGGCGCCGAAGCTGCTGGAGCATCGGCCGTCACTGCGCGGCTACCTGGGAAAGCCCGTCACCTTGGGCATCCGGCCTGAGGACTTCGGCACCGACGGCGACGGAGGCGAGATCGAGGTGACGGTGTCGCGGCTGGAGTCGCTGGGCTCGGAGCTGGTCGCCTACCTCGCCCCGGCCGGCATGGCGGCGGACACGCTGCTGACCGCGCGGCTGGAGCGGCGCGCGTCGCTGGCCGAGGGCGGCGCGACGCGGGTCAACGTCGACGTCGACCGGCTCTACTTCTTCGACCCCGAGAGCGGCGCCGCCCTCACCTGACCAGCAGGCTGATGATCTGGTGGGGCCGGTAGCCGAGCTCGATCACGCCGCCGTCCACGGGCAGCGGCTCGCCGGCGTCCTCGAGCAGGTTGCACGACGCCGCCTCGGCGACCGGCCAGCCCACGCGCAGGCGTGCGCTGCCGCGTGCGCCGTGGGCCTCGTACAGCCGGAGCAGCAGGGCGTCGGAGTCCTCGGCCCGCTTGACGGTGTCGAGCACCAGGTTGGGGTCGTCGACCGACAGCCATGAGCGCGGCTCACCCGCGATCGGCGCCCACCGCAGCGGCGTGGCGAACCGCGCCGCCTCGGCCACGACGCCCGCGTCGCGCCAGCCGCCCGCGTGTGGCATCACCGCATAGGCGAACCGGTGGCTGCCCGCGTCGGCGTCGGGGTCGGGCACCGAGGTCGAACGCAGCAGGCTGATCCGCATCTCGCCGCCCAGCGTCGAGTAGCCGTACTTGCAGTCGGTCAGGAGCGCCACGCCGAAGCCGTGCTCGGACAGGTCGGCGAAGCGGTGTCCCGGCACCTCGTAGCGGGCCAGGTCGTGGCTGGTTGAGAAGTGGGTGGGCCGCTCGGCGTGGCCGAACTGCATCTGGTAGGTGGCGGATGGGCCGTGCACGGCCACCGGGAACAGCACCTTCAGCATCGTCCGGCGCTCCCGCCAGTCGACCTCGCAGTGGAACTCGAGCCGGGAGGCGCCCGCGTCCAGCCTCACCAGCTGGCGCAGCGTGCTGTCCGTCCCGATCCGGTATCGCAGCTCCACCTGCGCCCGCAGCCCGCCCGGCTGCGTGATGGCCCAGGACTCGGCCGGCCGGGCGTCCCGGACCGTCTCGAGGTGGAACGGGTCGACGTCCCACGCCTCGTAGGCCGTGGGCCGGTCGTCGTACAGCTGGAAGACGTTCCCCGGCTTGTCCAGGGCCTCGCGATCGGCGGCCAGGTGCACAAGCGAGGCGAGGCGGCCGTCGCGGCTAAGCTCGGCCCGCAGCAGGCCGTTCTCGAGCACGACGCGGCCCCCCCGCTCGGTCGCACGTGCAGCATCCGGCCCGGTGTCCGCCGCGGTGCCGACGCCGTAGCTGGGCGCCTGCACCCAGGCCAGCTCACCGTCGGGCCGCTCCGCGACCTCGGCGCGAGCCGCTCCAATGCTATTCACCGGCGCCGGCGGCCCGCTGCCTGCGACCGCCGCCAGCGCATCGGCCGCCACCGCCTCGGCGCCTGCCAGCACGGCGGCGTGGTCGCGGGCGGCGTCCTCGTAGACGAGGCCGATGCCAGACCCGGGCAGGATGTCGTGGAACTGGTTCAGCAGCAACAGCTTCCAGAGCTCGTCCAGCCGCTCGGCGGGGTAGGCGGCGCCGGCCTCGCGCATCGCGGCGGCGGCGAGGAACTCGGCATCGTGCAGCGCCCGCTCGCCCTGGACGTTGCCCAGTTTGACAGCAGCCTGCGACGTGTAGGTGCCGCGGTGGTACTCGAAGTAGAGCTCACCCAGGATCGCGGGCAGGTCGGGAGCATCGGCCTCCAGCGCTGTGAAGAACTCGTCGCTGGTGGTGATGGTCGTGCGCGGAAGGCCCTGCAGGTCGCGAGCCCGGCGCAGCCTCTCCAGCATGTCCGGCGTCGGCCCACCGCCGCCGTCGCCGTAGCCGAACACCAGCAGGCTGCGGTGCGAGCGGTCGTGGTCCTTGTAGTCGCGAACGCTGCGGCGGAGGTCGGCCACCTCGGCGGTGGCGTTGTACGTGTCGGCCGGCGGGAAGTGCGCGAGCACCTGCGACCCGTCGATGCCCTGCCAGGTGAACGTGTGGTGGGCGGGCGGGTTGAACCGGTTCCAGGACAGCTTCTGGGTGAGGAACCGGCCGATCCCGGCTCCGCGCATGATCTGGGGCAGCTGGCCGTTGTAGCCGAACACGTCGGGGTTCCAGAACTCGCGACAGCGGCGGCCGAACTCCCGCTCGAAGTAGCGCTGGCCGTGCAGGAACTGGCGCACGAGCGACTCGCCCGACGGCAGGTTGCAGTCGGGCTCCACCCAGGTGCCGCCCACCGGCAGCCACTGGCCGGACTCCACGCGGGCACGGATGCGCTCGTACAGCTCCGGGTTGCGGCGGCGGATCCAGTCGTACTGCTGGGCCTGCGAGCACGCGAACCGGAACTCCGGATAGCGGTCCATGTAGGCGACCTGCGAGCTGAAGCTGCGCACCGCCTTGCGGTAGCTCTCGGCCAGCGGCCACAGCCAGGCGGTGTCGAGGTGCGCGTGGCCGATCGCCGACAGCTCGTGCGTGACGGTGCCGTTGCGGCGCCCGAGCAGGGGCGCGAGGATCGCCTCGGCCTCGTCCCAGGTTGCCGGGTCGTGCTCCGACCAGACGTTACAGACGCGGTTCAGCTGGTACAGCAGCTCGCCCGCCCAGGTCGGGTCGAGCCCGTCGGCGTGCTCGGCCTCGAGCCGTCGCAGCACGTCGAAGTCGTGGTGCAGCCGCCACGCGCGCGGGTCGAAGCGGGCGATCTGGCAGCGGTCGAGCACCACCGGCTCCCGGCTGGCGTAGGGGCGGGGCAGCTCACCGAAGAGGCCGTTGCAGGCGAGCTCGACGCGCAGGTCGAGCCGCTCGCCGGCGGCCGCCGCCTCGCGCAGCATGGCGTCCACGCGGGCGCCGTCGGGGCTGGTGTTCAGGCCCTGCAGCGCCCGGCCACCGTCCCACAGCGTGGCCTCGCTGTGGCTGACCCACCGCA
>DASUHV010000106.1:0-13795 GCA_036273355.1 Gaiellales bacterium | reverse complement strand
GCGCACCTCGTCCTGCTCGTCATAGACCCGGTGCGCCCCGTCGGAGCGATCGCTGCCCGGCAGCAGGCCCAGCTCCTCGTAGTAGCGCACGGCGCGGGGAGTGGTGCCGACCCGGCGGGCCAGCTCGCCGATCCGGAACTGGGGAGGCGTCATCACCATGATTCTCACGATAACGTAAGGTTCGGATCCGCGCAAAGCCCTACCAATCCCAGTGATAGAGTGACGCTCATGTCAGAAACCCGGAGGGACACATGAATATCGAGTGGCATGGCCAATCCGCGTTCACCCTGCGCGGCAGCGAGCGCTCGGTGCTGATCGACCCGTTCGACCAGCGCCTGCGGCCCGAGGGGATGTCCATCCGCTTCGACTACCCGCAGATCCCCCAGCAGCAGGTCGACCTGCTGCTGATCACGCATGAGCACTTCGACCACAACGGCGCGGCCGTGGCCGACGGCAGCCCGCACGTCGTGCGAAGCACGGCCGGAAGCTTCGACAGCACGCCTGTGGGCGAGGTGATCGCGATCGCGTCGGAGCACGACGACCAGGCCGGCACGCGCCGCGGCCCGAACACGATCTTCGTGTTCGCGCTGGACGGCGTCCGCATCTGCCACATGGGCGACTTCGGCCAGGCCGCGCTGCGGCCCGAGCAGCGGGAGGCGATCGGCACCGTCGACCTGCTGTTCATCCCGGTCGGCGGAGGGCCTACGATCGGCGCCGACGACGCTGCCGAGATCACGCGCGCGCTCGACCCGCGCTGGGTGGTGCCGATGCACTACCGCACCGACCTGATCGACTTCCTGGAGCCGGCCGATGCCTTCCTGGCCGCGTTCGACGGTGCCCACACGCCGGGCGTCGGCGAGTTCGACCTGTCCGGCGTGCCCGCCGGCGAGCGGCCCCGGGTCGTGCAGCCGGGCCTGGCCGCCGTCCCGGCCTAGGGCGCGGCGCGGATACACTCAGGGGCGTGAAGCGCTACCACGTCCAGACCTTCGGCTGCCAGATGAACGTGCACGATTCCGAGCGGATCAAGGGCCTGCTGGAGTCGCTGGGAATGGGCGAGGCGCGGGATCAGCGCGAGGCCGACGTGTTGGTGTTCAACACCTGCACGATCCGTGAGAAGGCCGACGAGCGGTTCGTGGCGCACCTGATGGAGGCGCGCGCGGCCAAGCAGCGCGACCCGGAGAAGCGGATCGTGGTGGGCGGCTGCTGGTCGGAATCGATGAAGCAGGAGCTGTTCGACCTCTACCCGTTCGTCGATCTGGCGTTCGGCCCGGGCGCCATCCACAAGCTGGGCGACTACATCGCCGCCGGCGGCGAGCTGCCCGAGGGACACTTCTCGACCTTCGACCACTTCGCCGGCCACCTGCCCGGCAAGCGCGAGCGGCGCCACCAGGCCTGGCTGCAGATCTCGCAGGGATGCAACTCGAAGTGCAGCTACTGCATCGTTCCCAGCGTGCGCGGCCGCGAGCAGAGCCGGTCGCTGCACGACCTGGTCGGGGAGGCGCGCCGGCTGGCCGCCGACGGCGTCCGCGAGCTGACGCTGCTGGGCCAGAACGTCAACTCCTGGGGGCGCGATCTGCCGGCCGGCGAGCGAGCCGGGTTCGGCGGCCTGCTGCGCCACCTGGACGAG
Source organism: Gaiellales bacterium (assembly GCA_036273355.1). Classification (GTDB taxonomy): domain Bacteria; phylum Actinomycetota; class Thermoleophilia; order Gaiellales; family JAICJC01; genus JAICYJ01. Next base: position 12,168 of record DASUHV010000106.1, on the reverse strand, counting down.
GTGGACGGGATCGCGCGCATCCGTTTCACCAGTCCGCACCCGAAGGACATGCGCGACGACGTGATCGCGGCGATGGCCGAGTGCGAGTCCGTCTGCGAGCACCTGCACCTGCCGCTGCAGTCCGGCTCCACCCGCGTGCTGAAGGCGATGCGCCGCACCTACAGCGCCGAGCGCTACATGGGCCTGGTCGAGCGCATCCGCGCGGCCATTCCCGGCATCGCCCTCACCACCGACATCATCGTCGGCTTCCCGGGAGAGACGGAGGCCGACTTCGAGCAGACCTTGGAGGTGGTGGACGCCGTCGGCTACGACCACGCATTCACCTTCGTCTACTCGCCGCGGCGCGGCACCGAGGCGGCCGCCATGGCCGAGCAGGTGCCGGAGGACGTCAAGCGCGACCGCATCACGCGGCTGGTCGACCTCGTGCAGCGCCACGCGGCCGAGCACAACGCGGCCCTGGTCGGCACCGTCCAGGAGGTGCTGGTGGAGGGGCCCAGCCGCACCGACCCGTCCATGCTGCGCGGCCGCACCCGCGGCAACAAGACCACGCTGTTTCGGGGCGATGTCGCCGAGGGCGAGCTGGCGCTGGTCGAGATCCTGCGATCGACCTCCCAGACGCTGGGCGGCCGCCCCGCCGTCACCGCCGCGGCCTGACCGATGGCGCGCGTGATCGCGGTCTACGGGCCCACCGCGTCCGGCAAGAGCGCGGCGGCGCTGACCCTGGCCGCGCAGCTGGATGCCGAGATCGTCAACTGCGACGCGATGCAGCTGTACGCCGGGCTGCCGGTGCTGACCAACCAGCCCGCGCCCGAGCACCTGGCACAGGTGCCGCATCACCTGGTGGGCGTCTGGCCGCTGTCGCACGAGGGGTCGGTGGCCGAGTACGCCGAGCTGGCGCGCGCGGCGATCGAAGACGTGCACGGGCGCGGCCGTGACGTGATCCTGTGCGGTGGCAGCGGCCTCTACCTGCGCGCGGCGCTCTCCCCGCTGGAGCTGCCGCCGGCGCCGGCCGACGGCGTGCGCGAGCGCTACCAGCGGATCTACGACGAGCGCGGCGCCGGCGCGGCGCACGCGTTGCTGGCCGAGCTCGATCCGGCCGCCGCCGCCGCCGTGCACGAGAACGACCGACGTCGTGTGGTGCGGGCGCTGGAGCTGGCCGACGCCGGCGCCACGCTCGCCCCCGCAGCCGGGACGCTGTGGCTCGAGCCTCCGGAGGGAACGGTGATTCTGGGGCTGCAGGTGCCGGCCGATACCGTGCGGGAGCGGATCGAGGCCCGCACCCGGGCGATGTTCGAGCTCGGGGTCGAGCGTGAGGTGGCCGACGCCGTCGCGGCGGGGCCGCTGTCGGCCACGGCCGCGCGCATCCACGGCCTGTCCGACGTGCGTGCGCTGCTCGACGGCGAGATCGACCGCGACGAGGCGGTGCGGCGCCTCGTCGTGCGCACCCGCCAGTACGCCCGGCGCCAGCGGATCTGGATGCGGCGGCTGCCGGGCGTGCGGCCGGTGGCCGGGCCGGACCAGCTGCTGGCCGAGGCGACGGCATGAGCAGGCGCGAGCACGACGCCGTGCGCGAGGCCCGTGACGCGCTGCTGGTGATCGCGGTGGTGACGCCGCCGCTGATCGTGGTCGCGATCCTGTTCGGGGTTGCCAGCAGCCAGCTCGAGGAGTTCCTGCGCTGGGTGGGCGGGACGCTGCTGATGGCCGTGGTGCTGCTGGTCTGCCTTGCCTCAGCGCTGCTCGCGGCCGATCGCGTTGGCCGCCACCTGTGGAACTTGCGCCCCTATCCGCTGCGACGGATCCAGCTGATCCCGGCCAGCCTGGGGGTGGGCCTGCTGCTGGTCGCCGGCTACCCGACCACCAAGCCGGTGATCCTCGGCCTGGTGCTGGTGGCGGTGCTGCTGGGCGCCCTGGTCGTGGCCGCCGCCGCGCTCGACCTCTAACTTCGCCGGAGCCGGGCCGTCCAAGCGGTGTCGGGGTCAATCGGGGGGCGGCCGGGCCGCTTCGGCCCGTCGCCTCCCGATCTTCCTACGACGGATATCCTGCCGCGATGCGCTTCGAGAAGTGGCACGGCATCGGTAACGCCTATCTGGTGATGGAGCAGGACGACCTGCCGACGGAGGCCACGGCAGCGCGCGTGCGCCGTATCTGCCATCCCGACCTGGGCGCGGGCGGCGACGGCATCCTGCTGATCGGTGACGGCGACGCCGGGCGCCCGCACGTGCGCATCTTCAACCCGGACGGCGGCGAGGCGGAGTTCTCCGGCAACGGCACCCGCATCGCAGCCGGCTACCTGATGGAGCGCGACGGCGTGGACGCCGTGGAGATGCTCACGATCAAGGGCATCATCCGCGGCGAGCGGCACGACGGCGTGATCACGATCGACGCCGGCCGCGCCGCGCTGGAGTCGCCCGACCACGTTCCCGGCCCGGGCGCGGCTCCCGCCGAGAGCTACACCTTCGTCTCGGTTGGCAACCCGCACTGCGTGATCGAGGTGGACGACCCCGAACCGCTCGACCTGACGGCGGTGGGCGCGCCGATCGAGCATCACCCGTGGTTTCCCAACCGCACCAACGTCGAGTTCTACCGGCCGATGTCGCGCCACGACCTGCGCATGCGGATCTGGGAGCGCGGAGCCGGGGAGACGCTCTCCTCGGGCAGCGGCTCCAGCGCGACCGCCGTGGCCGCGGTCGTGAACGGCCTCGCCGACTCGCCGGTGACGGTGCACCTGGACGGCGGCGACCTCACGATCGAGGTGTCGGACGACCTGGACGTGCGGCTGACCGGGCCGGTCGAGCGGATCCTGCGCGGCGACTTCGACCAGGCCTTCGTCAAGGAGCTCGAGCGGCTTTGAGGATCGCCGACCGCGTCACCCACCTGCCGCCCTACCTGTTCGCCGAGCTGGAGCGGAAGATCGAGGAGAAGCGCGCGGCCGGCGTGGACGTGATCTCGCTCGGCATCGGCGATCCCGACCTGCCGACCCCGGCGGCGGTGGTGGAGGAGGGTCAGCGACAGCTGGCCCGGCCCGACACACACCGGTACCCGTCCAACCGCGGCCGGCCCGCCTTCCGGCAGGCCGTGGCCGATTTCTACCGGCGCCGCTTCGGCGTCGAGGTCGACCCCGACACCGAGGTGCTGCCGCTGCTGGGCGGCAAGGAGGGGGTGGCGCACATCTGCTGGGCGATGCTCGACCCCGGCGACGTCTGCCTGGCCGCCGACCCCGGATACCCCGTGTACACATCGGGCTCGCTGCTGTGCGGAGCCGAGCCGGTGCTGATGCCGCTGACGGCCGAGCACGGGTTCCAGCCGAACCTGGACGCGATCACGGCGCCGCAGCGCGACCGCGCCAACCTGCTCTTCTGCAACTACCCGAACAATCCCACCGGGGCCGTGATCGACGACGATTTCTTCGAACGGCTGGCCCGCTTCGGACTCGAGCACCAGATCCCGATCGTGCACGACAACGCCTACTCGGAGATCACCTTCGACGGCTACGTGGCACCCAGCTTCCTGCAGGCGCCCGGCGCCAAGGAGGCGGGCATCGAGATGTTCTCGCTGTCCAAGGCCTACAACATGACCGGCTGGCGGACCGGCGCCGCGGTCGGCAACGCCACCATGATCGAGGCGCTGTGGAAGCTGAAGACGAACATCGACTCGGGCATGTTCGAGGCCATCCAGATGGCCTCGGTGCGGGCGCTGGCAGAGGGCAGCGGGGTCGCCCGCGAGATGTGCGAGGTCTATCGGCGCCGCCGCGACCTGGCGGTCGCTGCGCTGCGCGCCGTCGGCATCGACGTCGATCCGCCGCGCGGAACCATGTACATCTGGGTGCCCGTGCCGGAGGGCCACACCTCGGTCTCGTTCACGGAGCTGGTGCTGGAACAGGCCGGCGTCGTGGTGTCGCCCGGGTCGTCGTACGGGCCCAACGGCGAGGGCTACGTGCGGATCTCGCTGACCCTGTCCGACGAGCGCCTGCGCGAGGCGATGGAGCGGATCGAGCAGCACCTGCGCGTGACCGCCTGATCCCGGCCGGGCGCGCCTCCCTATACTGATTCGATGGCCGAGATGTCCCGAAACGGCGCCGCGCCGGGCCCAGCGCCCGAGCGCGGCCTGATCATGCTGACCTTGCCGCAGGGCGAGGACCCGGCACCGATGCTGCTGGAGATGGAGGAGCTCCTGCGCACCGCCGGCGTGGACACGGTCGCCACGGTCGTCCAGCATCGCGACAGGCCGCACCCCAGCACCTACCTGGGCCCGGGCAAGCTGCGGGAGCTGAAGGAGCTGGCGGAACGGCTGTCGGTCGAGGTGATCGTCTGCGACGACGAGCTGACGCCCCGCCAGCAGCGGCGGCTGGAGGACGAGCTGCAGTCTCGCGTGGTCGACCGCACGGCGGTGATCCTGGACATCTTCGCCCAGCACGCCCACACGGCCGAGGGCAAGCTGCAGGTCGAGCTGGCCCAGCTGGAGTACAACCTGCAGCGCATGCGCGGCATGTGGAAGCACCTCGAGCGGCTCGGCGGCGGCATCGGCACCCGCGGCCCGGGCGAGTCGCAGCTGGAATCCGACCGGCGGATGGCGCGGCGCCGGATCACGCTGGTGCGCGGCCGGCTGCGCGACGTGGCCGCGCGGCGCGACGTGATGCGCCAGGAGCGGGCGCGCAACGAGACGCCCAGCGTCTCCCTGGCCGGATACACCAACGTCGGCAAGTCGACCCTGCTGAACGCCCTCACCGGCAGCCACGTCAGCGTCAACAACCGGCTGTTCGAGACGCTCGACCCGACCACACGCGGGTTCAGCGAGGGCGGCCGGTCATACCTCGTGACCGACACGGTCGGGTTCATCCGCAAGCTGCCACATCAGCTCGTGGAGGCGTTCGCGGCCACGCTCGAGGAGACGCTGGCCGGGGACCTGGTGCTGCTCGTGGCCGATGCGTCGGCCAGCGAGGAGGAGCTGGCCGGTCAGCTCCAGAACGTGCGCGACGTGCTGGACGAGATCGAGGCCGAGGAGATCCCGCAGCTGCTGGTGCTGAACAAGGTCGATCTGGTGGACGAGGTGACGCGGCGGCGGCTGGCCAACCGCAACCCCAACGCCGTGCTCGTGTCGGCACGCACCGGCGAGGGCCTCGACCTCCTGAAGCAGCGCGTGGCCGAGTTCTTCGCGGGCCGCTTCGTCGACGTCCAGCTGCTGCTGCCGCACTCCAGCGGCGCCGAGCTGTCGGCGCTGTATGAGTCGGGCGCGCCGATCACCGCTCGCGAGGACTCGGCCGAGGGCGTGCTGGTCTCGGCGCGGCTCCCGCAGCGCCTGGTCAGCCGGTTCGCGGCCTACCGCGCCGACGCCCCGTGAGCGCCGCCGTCTCGATCAAGCGGCTGCATCCAGACGCGCGGATTCCCTCGCTGGCGTACGCCGGCGACGCCGGGCTCGACCTGTCCAGCGTCGAGCGCCTCGTGCTGCGGCCGGGCCGGCGCAGCATGGTCGCAACCGGGCTGGCGGTGGCGATCCCGGCCGGCCATGCCGGCTTCGTACAGCCCCGCTCGGGGCTCGCTGCGAACCACGGCATCGCCGTGGTTAACTCTCCCGGACTGATCGACGCCGGCTACCGCGGGGAGCTGCGGGTGGTGCTGCTGAACACCGATCCGGAACGGGACTTCACCATCGAGGTTGGCGACCGCATCGCACAGCTGGTGATCCTGGCGCTGCCGGCGATCGAGCTGGTGGAGGTCGATGAGCTACCCGGGTCGGAGCGGGCCGACCGCGGGTTCGGCTCCTCGGCGGTCGGGCCGGCGTGAGCGAACCGCGCATCAGGGTGGCCGCGCTGATCCGCCGCGGCGACGACCTGTTGCTGATCAGGCACGCGAAGCTGGGACGCTCCTACTGGCTGCTGCCGGGGGGCGGGGTGGAGGAGGGGGAGTCGATGCACGAGGCGCTGCTGCGCGAGCTGGACGAGGAGTGCTCGCTGCGGTCGGTGCGGCTGGAGGGCCCGATCGCGATCGCCGAGTCGATCGCCCCCGCCAACGAATGGCCGCGAAAGCACGTCGTGCACCTGATCTTCGCCGGTACCGTCGCCGACGATCAGTTCTCCGGGATCACCTCCGAGGACGCGGCGGTGCGCGGCCACCAGTTGGTGCCGATCGCGGACCTTGCCTCGTTCGACCTGCGCCCGCCCATCCACCGCTTTCTCGAGCGCTGGACGCCGGGCGACCCGTTCGTGCATCTGGGCCAGCTGTGGGCGCGTTGAGCGCCTGGTGTTGACCCCGCGTTAAGCGGTTTGACGAGTCCCGGGCGCGCGCCTACCCTAATGTCCACTAACCCACTGGACAATACTTGGAGGCAGAACCCCATGATGCGACCGATCCCGATACACCGGCCCCACGCACACCCACCCCGCGAGTCCGAGCGCGACCTGCTGATCCGGCTCGCCCGCGAGGGGCGCGCCCAGGATCGACGCGAGCGCCGGCGCGAGCTGCGGGGCGTGCGTCGCCTGCTCGGAGGGCGTTAGCTCGCCGCGACTCGCTCCGGCAACACCCTCCCGCCGGAGCGCATGCGCGGAGCGGGGGAGCGGTCGACCTGCGGCCGCTCCCCCTTTGGCGCTCAGCGCGCGGCGATCGCCGCCGCCACCCGCTGCGCCTCCAGCTCGAGGCCGTCGTCCAGCGGCGCCAGCTGCTGATCCTGTCCCCGCCGCTCGAGCGCACGGCCGATCAGCCAGTCGCTCAGCCCCGGGTTCTTGGGCAGCAGCGGGCCGTGCACGTAGGTGCCGATCACCGAGCCCTGTTGCACGCCCTCTCCGCCGTCCTCGCCGTTGTTGCCGTGCCCATGCACGACCTGGCCCAGCGGCTGGACGCCCTCGCCCAGGAAGGTGCGGCCGGCGTGGTTCTCGAATCCGACCAGCCGCTGCGGGGCCGCCCCGTCCAGGCGGCTGTCGAGCATGATGTTTCCGATCATGCGCCTGCTGCCCGCCTCGGTGACCAGGTCGACGAGGCCGATGCCGCGCATCTCGTCACCCTGATGGCCGCGGTAGTAGTGGCCGAGCAGCTGGTAGCCGCCGCAGACCGCCAGCACGCCGGCGCCGTCGTCCACCGCCGCGCGCAGGGGCTCGGCGTGGCGGGCGATGTCGTCCGCGATCAGCAGCTGGTCGCGGTCCTGCCCGCCGCCCAGGTAGTAGAGGTCGGCGTCGGGCAGCAGGTCGCCGGGGCCGATCGCGATCCACTGGAAGTCGATCCCGCGCCAGGCGCAGCGCCGCTCCAGCGCCGCGATGTTGCCGCGGTCGGCGTAGATGTTCAGGTGCTCGGGGTAGAGGTGGCCGACCGTGATCCGGGTCATGCCGCCTCCTGCCAGAACGGCAGCACCAGGCCGCGCTGCTCCAGCCGCCCGCGCAGGTCGAGCATCGCCGTGTAGGTGGCCAGCAGGTAGGAGCTGCCGCCGGCCGCGGCCAGCCGGTCGAGCGCCTCGTCCATGTCGGTGCGCACCTCGATCCGGTCGAGCGCGACCCCGGCGTACTTGAGCCGCATCGCCATCTCGGCCGCGCGCGTGCCGCAGCAGATCACCGATCCGATCTGGGGCGCGAGCCGCTCGAAGTCGACGTCCCAGATCCAGGACACGTCGCGGCCGTCGGCGATGCGGTCGTTGAGCGCGATCAGCATCCGCTTCGGGGCCTCGTCGGCGGCCAGCGTGCGGATCACCTCGTTGCCGCCGGCCGGGTTCTTGACCAGCAGCAGCACCGCCTCGCCGCTCCCGAGGTCGATCCGCTCGAAGCGGCCGAAGGCCGCCGAGAACCGCTCCAGGCCGGCCCGCACCTGCTCCAGCCCGGCACCCAGTTCGAGCGCCAGAGCGGCCGCTGCCAGGGCGTTGTAGACGTTGTAGACGCCTGGTAACGGCAGGCGCACGGCCACGTCGCCGGCGGGCGTGCAGAGCCGGAAGCCGACGGCGTCGAGCCCGTCGATCTGGATCTCGCGGGCGGTCACCGAAGGCCGGGGGCGTGCGTCGCCGCAGGACGGGCAGCGCCAGTCGCCGAGGTGTCCCAGGTACACGGCCGTGTAGGCGTAGCGGGCGCCGCAGCGCACGCACCACTTCGAGTCGGAGGCGTGCTGCATCTCGGACAGGGCCGCGGCGGGGTCGTCCAGCCCGAACCAGGTGTGGCGCTCACGGTCGCGGCCGATCGAGGCCACCAGCGGATCGTCCGCGTTCGAGACCAGCGCGGTGGCGGGCCCGAGCTTCGCCGCGAGGTCGCGCCAGCCGGCCGCGATCAGCTCCAGCTCGCCGTAGCGGTCGAGCTGGTCGCGGAACAGGTTGCCGAGCACCAGCGCTCGCGGGGCCAGCGCCTCGGCCACGGCCGGCAGGGCCGCCTCGTCCACCTCGAACAGGCCCAGGTCGGCGTCCTCACCGCGCAGCATGGCCGACGCCACGCCGGAGGCCAGGTTGGCGCCGGCGGCGTTCCGGCAGAGGCGGAGAGGAGGGGAGAGGATGGAGGCTGCCATCTTCGCGGTGGTGGTCTTGCCGTTGGTGGCCGAGACGACGGCGGCGCCCTTCGGCAGGCGTTCCGCGAGCCGCTGCAGCGCGTCGGCCTGCAGGCGCAGCAGCAGCCGGCCGGGCAGCGTGGTGCCGCCACCGCGGCCGGTGGTTCGCGACGTCACCGCCGTGGCCCGGGCGAGGCCGACCTTGGCTTCAAACAGCATCGCTACGCACCGGAGCTGTGCGCCAGCAGCAGCTCGGCATCGATGTCAGCCAGGCGCTCCTGCAGGTGCTGCCACGCCTCCTGCTCGGTCGCCTCGTACTCCTCGCTGTCGCGCGTGGCCTCGAGGTAGGCCTGCCAGGCCCGCCGCCGCAGGCGGTCGACGGCCTCGTTCTGGGGTGCGCGTGATGCCGGGTGCGTGGTCATGGGTGCGGGCCTCATACTAGCGCCTGCCCCCGGATCGGCCGACACGCTCGCACCTCCTATCACGATGACAAGAACGCAAGATGCTTCGGCGCGGTACCGAAGCGGTCAGGGTTTGCTATTGTCGTTGCCGCCGCAGCAAGCGACCGGCGTCTGCCAGCCGGTTGGCGGAGGCGAGAAACCCCCGGAGAATAGGGTCTATGCGTCGAAAGACCGTGTACAGCGCGATCGAGGGGATCGATCGCAGCCAGCTCGAGGCCTTCCAGGCCGGAATGCGCAAGCGCTACTCCGACGAGCACATCCTCGAGGAGCTGAACGCCTGCGCCAAGCGTCTGGGCCGTTCGCCCACGATGCGGGAGTTCGAGGCCGATCCCGAAACGACGGTGCACCCGCAGACCGTGATCGAGCACTTCAAGTCGTGGAACCGCGCCAAGCGGCTGGCCGGCCTGGTGCCGCGCCGGTTCGCCACTCGCGAGGAGCTGCTGCGGCTGCTGCGCGACCTGGGCGATGAGCTGGGCCGCGCGCCGACGGCCAAGGACATCGAGGCCCGCAAGGGGTCGATGCCGTCCAAGTCGCTCTACTGGCACACGTTCGGCTCGCTCAACAACGCGCTCAAGGAGGCTGGGTTCGACGTGCCGGTGGGGGAGGAGCGGCTGGAGCGCGCGATCGACCAGGGCGCCGCGCTGGCCGTCCGCAGCGGCCGGCTGCCGAAGTTCGCCGACTGGGCGCAGGCGCGCCGCGACGACCCGTCGATGCTGACCGAGTGGCAGGTCTACCGGATGTTCGACGCCCGCCGCGGGGCCTGGTCGACGTTCCAGTTCCTGATCCGCAAGCGGCTGGAGGGGCGCGGCGTGGCCGTGGCCCCCGACGGCCGCATCAGCTAACCCCTGTCAGTCGCAGCAGAACGGGCACTCGTCGTCGGTCAGCAGGTCGAGCTCGAGCACGGCCTGCAGCGCGGCCCGCGCCAGCAGCGCGGAGTCGCCGGGATACAGGTCGGGCTCGCAGACCTCGTGCCACGGGATCGGGCGAGCGCCCACCGATAGCACGACCTGCGCCAGGGCCGGGGCGCCGCGCTCGGCGTCCAGCCCCGATGAGAGCTCGACCGGCGCGATCAGGCTGACGGCCGCGGTGCGTGTGCCCAGCCGGAACCGGCGCAGATAGAAGCTGGGCACGTCGCCGCCCAGGTCGTAATAGCGGTAACCGGCCGCGGCCGGCGTCTGTGGTAGCCGAGCGTGCGTGCAGCATCGAGCCAGCCGTCCCATGTCGTCGGGATCGACCTCCCCCCGCATACGCCCCAGCATCTCGATTGTCATGGGTGAGTTGTCGACGATCTGCGACGCCCGCGCATCCCCCACAGGCGCTAACACAAGCACGAACAATCGCAACTGCACCCGAATTGCGCTCAAGAGTCCGCACGATCTGGCCGATTGCAATGGACACGGGGACGATCTTCGCGTCCCCCCGATGGAGGATTCCCGATTTCGTGACTCAAGCGCCCGCCGACGACGACGCCAAGCCCCTTCCGGAGCCGGATGTGGGCCTCGACTCGCCGGATGCCGTGGTCGAGGAGGAGCTCGACCTGGTCGAGAGCTCGGCCCCGGCCATCGACCTGCTGCACACCTACGTGCGGCAGATCGGCGACGGCGCGCTGCTGACGCACGAGGAGGAGCTGGACCTGGCCCGCCGCAAGGACATGGGCGACGAGGCCGCGAAGGCGCGGCTGGTCGAGTGCAACCTGCGGCTCGTGATCAGCATGGCGCGCGCCTACTCGTCGTCGGGAGTGCCGCTGCTGGACCTGATCCAGGAGGGCAACCTGGGGCTGATGCGCGCCGTCGAGAAGTTCGACTACAAGCGCGGGTACAAGCTCTCCACCTACGCCACCTGGTGGATCCGCCAGTCGATGTCGCGGGCGATCGCCGATCAGGGCCGCACGATCCGGCTGCCGCTGCACATCCTGGACGTGATCAAGAAGCTGCATCGCGCCCGCCGCAAGCTGACGCAGTCGCTGGGACGCGAGCCGCTGCCCAGCGAGCTGGCCGCCGAGCTGGAGCTGACGCCCGAGCGGGTGATGGAGCTGCAGCGGATGATCGAGGATCCGGTTTCGCTGGAGACGCCGGTGGGCGACGGCGAGTCGCTGTTCGCCGACATGGTCGAGGATCTGAACTCGCTGCGGCCGGACGACCAGGTCGCCGGCAGCGAGCGCACCAAGGAGCTGCAGGAAGCGCTGGAGGGTCTCAACGAGCGCACCCGGCACGTGCTCGAGGCGCGCTTCGGCCTCGGCGATCGGGAGCCGGCAACGCTCGAGCAGGTGGGTACGGAGATCGGGGTCACGCGCGAGCGTGTGCGACAGATCGAGACGCGCGCGCTGCGTGAGCTCGAGAACCGCAACCCCGACCTCAGGGACTTTCTGCCCGGACACGAGTGAACACGCTCGCGGCGGCCGCCGAGACCTTCGCCTCGCGGCTGTCGCACGTCAGCGTGACGCTGCTGGTGGTCGCGGTCGCACTGCACGTGGCGGGCCTGCTGCTGCGGGCCACGGCCTGGTGGTCGGTGCTGTCGGCGGCGGTGCCGTCCCGGCGGGCGCCCTGGCGTGGCGTGGCCGGGGCCTACCTGGCCGGCACCGGCGTGAACAACGTGATTCCCGCTCGCGGAGGTGACGTGGCGCGGGTGGTGCTGGCCACGCGGGCGGTGCCGGGAGCCTGCTGTCCCACGATCGCGTCCAGCCTGCTGGTGGAGACGCTGCTGGACACGCTGATCGGGGCCGGCCTGATCGTGTGGGCGGTGTCGACCGGCGCGCTGCCGTTCGCACTGCTGCGAACGCAGCTCCCGGGCGGGTCATGGACGCTGATCGCCGCGGCGCTGGCGGTGCCGGTCGCGCTGGTGGTGGTGGCGTGCCTGGTACGCGACCGGGCGGCGGCGGCGCTGGCAGAGGCACGGCGCGGGTTCGCGATCCTGGCCTCGCCTCGTGCCTACCTGGTGCGCGTGGCGCTGCCGCAGGTGACGGCCTGGATGCTGCGGGTGCTCGCGATGTACTGCTTCCTGCACGCCTTTCACATCGACGGGCAGATGAACCACGCGGCGCTGGCGCTGCTGGCGGGGAGCGTGACCACGCTGGTGCCGCTGACGCCGGGAGGCGTCGGCACCCAGCAGGCGCTGCTGGTGGTGTTGCTGGCGGGCGTGGCGGCTCCGGCCGCGGTGCTGTCGTTCAGCCTGGGCACGCAGCTGGTGATCACGGTCGTGAACGTGACGCTGGGCGGCGCCTGCATGGCGTTCATGCTGGGCAGGGTGCCGTGGCGGATGCGGGT